>CALCGJ010000189.1 GCA_937900965.1 uncultured Bacteroidota bacterium
ATAATTCACCGGCAGCAAATGTTTATGCCGTACTTTATACAAACTCCTTCGATACTATACCATTCGATTCTCTCCCTTACCTCGTACCACCACTCTATATCACACAAACAAACGAACAGGGCGAATTTACGTTTCAGAATCTTCGGAAAGATAAATATAAACTGATGGTACTTGATGATAAGAGTGGGGATTTCATTTACAACATGCCGGAAGAGAGAATCGCTTTTTCAGATTCACTGATTCAACCCCGGTGGGTTCCTGTAATTATCCCTGACAGTACCGTTCAGGATAGCATTCAGGATAGTATACAGGAAAACAAACCAGTCATCGATACTCTTGTACACATTTCACTGGGGATGAGAATGTTTGATGAAGTTGACTCCACACTGGAAATTACAAGTTCCGAACTCCTCATGAACAACCTGTTCCGGATCATCTTTAACTATTCGCCACGTAATCCTGTGATCACACCCCTGAACATCGATACTACTCTTGCCTGGTGTATGGAAGAATTCAGTCTGAACCGGGATACGATTTTGCTTTTTACAACCATAGAGATTCCCGACACCTTAATCCTTGAGATTCGTGATGGACCGGATGTGTTGGATACTTTAATCCTGGCACCAACAAAGATGGCTCAGGATAAACGCGGTAAGAAAAAGGAGGAGGAAGAAAAGCCGCAGCCGCTAACGTGTTCGTGGAACTCCAGAGGAACCTTCAATTACCGGAAAAGTCCTTTGACTGGAACGTTGTCCTATCCGGTGTCAGAATATGACCTTTCCGGTTTTCAACTGATCAGTGAAGGAGATACTACCACCCCTTCGGTTAAATTTTCAGATCCTCTCATGCGACGGTTTGAAGTAACTTCAGCATGGAAAGAAGCTACGTCATATAAACTATTGATTCCCGATTCGGCTTTCATATCCTATAACGCATTGAGTAATGATACCATCATTCATTCATTCAAGACTTTTAATCAACGAGACTTCGGGAACCTCCTGATAAACCTGAATATTGATGAAAACCCTGGCAGTTATATCATTCAGGTGCTTACGGAAAAAGGGAAAGTAGTGGAGGAGAAATTTACCAATGAATCAGGACAAATAAAATTTGCCTTCATTGTACCTGCAAAGTATACGATAAAGGCAATTCTGGATTCCAACCTGAATAAACGATGGGACACAGGTGACTACCTGAACAAAATTCAGCCTGAATTTATTTTCTTATTCCCGAAAATAATTGAAATCAGGGGAAACTGGGATGTAGAGGAAGAGTGGAAACTCTAGACTGCAAGATTACAGCTCCATGCAACGATCGAGTGAGTTGATGATTTCAGTCAGCTTTTCGTGTTTCAGCGAATAGAAAATCATCTTGCCTTCTCTTTTTGATTCAAGAACACCCTTATTTTTCAGAATATTCAAGTGGTGAGAGGCCGAAGCTTGTTCGATATGGAGTTTCTCATATATTTCAGTGACAGAAAGCCTTTTTGTTGCAGTAAGCAGTTCAATAATAGCAATTCTCATAGGATGCGCCATAGCTCTCAGCATACTTGCACCCATCTCCAGCTTATCAAGTTGTAACACGTTCTTTTTCATTGTTGAATGTATATTAACTTAAAAGTTGAAGCAAAATTATGAAAAATATTTTATAAAAATAAATATATGCATGTATTTTCAACAAAAAAGTGATGTAAACGCAAATTTTCTTCCATCGAAGAGGCCTTTATCACTCAATTTCAGGTCAGGGATCACCAGTAAAGCCATGAATGAAAGTGTCATATACGGTGCCCTCAATTCACTCCCTAACCGCTTTGCCCATTGATCTATCTGTTCATATAGCTGAGCGATACTATATCCATCCTGGTCCGACATGATGCCGGCAAACGGTAATGGAATCACCATATCATGATCCCCCTCCACAATAGAGATCCCTCCCGTAGAGGAGACGATAAGGTTGATAGCACGTGTAATGGAATCATCATCTGCACCTATGGCTACAATGTTATGGCTGTCATGAGCCACACAGGAGGCGATGGCTCCCTGTTTCAAGCCAAATCCATTTGCAAAGCCAACGGCTGGTGGAGAAGAATTGTATCGGGTCTTTACAACCATCTTGAGAATATCCCGTTGCGGATCACTTTCAACAAAGCCATTGATTACCCTTGGTGTTACATGGATCTCTTCTGTGATTAGTTGTCCGTCGAGTGCTTTCTGTACCCTTATCTCTCCTTTGGTGGCAGTAACCCTAAGTTCTTCTGCTTTTACCGGGTCGGTTGAAAAGTTATTCGACGGGCTCTCCACAACAGAACCAATCAGGGTTTTCCCGTTATCTGCCACTTTAACACCATCCACATATGTAGCTTTCACAAAAAACCGGTCGAGGTTATCTACAATGATAAGATCAGCCGGGTCGCCAGGTTGCAGAAGTCCTACAGGAAGCCGGTAATGAGTTACAGGATGATATGTACAACTTCGGATTACATCCATAAAATCCGAACCCTTTTTCATTGCCCTGACCACCAACTCATTGATATGACCAATCTCCAGATCATTGGGATGCTTGTCATCAGAACAGAGCATGACCATCTCTGGATATTCATCGATCAGGCTGCAGAGTGCTTCAAAATTTTTAGCAGCACTACCCTCCCTGATCAGAATCTTCATCCCGTACTGAATCTTTTCGAGCGCCTCTGGTTTAGTAAAACACTCATGATCTGTGCTGATCCCGGCTTCGATGTATTTTTTTGCATCCTTGCCCCGAAGTCCGGGAGAATGTCCATCAATTGGTTTTCCTGCCTTTTTTGCTGCTGTCAGTTTTGCCATCACTTCAGGATCTTCAAAAAGGACACCCGGGAAGTTCATCATCTCTGAAAGATACCGTATCTCATCCATCGCCAGCAGAGATGTAATTTCATCCACTCCGAGAGAAGCGCCTGCTGTTTCGAATTTGGTTGCCGGAACACAAGAGGATGCCCCGAAGTTGAATTTGAACGGAACTTTTTTCCCGTTCTCAATCATGAACATCACTCCGGGAATACCCAGGACATTGGCGATTTCATGCGGATCCGAGACGGATGCAACGGTCCCGTGGACCACAGCCAGCCGTGCAAATTCCGATGGAATCAGCATAGAGCTTTCAATATGGATGTGCGCATCAACCAATCCCGGTAAAATGTAATGACTTGCGTCTACCTTCTCTTCTGTGATTCCTGTGATCCGGCCATCAGTGACCGACACTCTTCCCTGGAAAATCCTTCGTGCAACAACATCTACGATATTTCCTTCAAGTTCAAACGTTCTATTCTTCATTTCTTTAATTTTTATGCTTAAAACATCCCACTTCAATAACACCTCCCACATCATACGTCCCTCATCCCTCGTCCCACGTCCCTCGTCTCACGTCCTTCGTCCTTCGTCTCACGTCCTTCGTCTCACGTCCTTCGTCCTTCGTCCTTCATCCTGCCGGCAAGCTGGCCACAAGCGGCATCAATATCTTTCCCGC
>CALCGJ010000190.1 GCA_937900965.1 uncultured Bacteroidota bacterium
AGTGTTTTTGGAAGTAACCTTGGGGTGACCATCAGCAACCTGCTGATTGGGATCATGCTGTCGCGAATCCTGGGAGCCGCCGGATTCGGGGTCTACTCCTCCATCATCGTGATTCCGATTATCGTGATCGGGTTTACCCAGTTCGGCATCCGGCGATCGACTATTTACCACATCGGAAATAAAATCCTGCCTGAAGAGAACATCATCTCTGCCCTTTTCCTTTTGCTGTTGTGGACCAGCGCCCTGAGCATCATCATCTGCGGAACAGCTTTTTTCTTTTATGGCTCACAAAATTACGATCCACTGATTATCGGTATCGTATTATTGACTATTCCACTACTCCTGGGCAACGTATTTGCCGGTGGCATATTCCTGGGAAAAGAAGAGATCCGGAAAGCAAACATCATCAATGCCGGCCCAACGGTTCTTACCTTGCTCTTTACCGTTGTGTTTGTGTGGATATTTCCCCTGCATGTACTGGGAGCATTCATTGGCATTGCACTGGCGAACCTCTTCGCATTTGGATTTGTATTCCGTACACTGTTTCTGAAGGCGAAAGTAAGGATCAACTGGAAATACCAGGAGCCGGTTATGAAGAGCATGATCAAGCTGGGGCTGGTAAATGCCATTGCCATCTTTGTGATGCAGCTTAACTACCGGATGGATATCCTGATGCTGAAACAACTGTCTACTTTTGAGCAGGTTGGGTATTACAGCCTTGGGACACAGATTGCCGAGCAACTCTGGCATATTCCGTTCGCCATCGAGATGATCATCCTTAGTCGCAGTGCCAATACGGCCGACAACCAGTTCCTGCACAAAACCGTTGCATCTATCTTCCGGGTTTCGTTGATCCTTGGACTTGTAGTCAGTACAATCATCTTCTTCGTGGCGCCTGTGATGGTTCCGCTGATATTTGGAAAAGAGTTTATCCCCACTGTAAAGATGATCCAGACCATCCTGCCAGGAGTCCTGATCTTAGTGGGATTTCGCATCCTGAACAGCCGCCTCATCGGGATGGGAAAGCCCCAGGTCGCAATCTATACGTTTGTCCCGGCCCTCATTATCAATTTCATCCTCAACATGATCCTGCTGCCCCGCTTCGGAGGTATTGGGGCTGCGTGGGCCACCAACGTCAGTTATGCCGTGGGGTCCGTTGCATTTTTGTTTGTTTATGCCAGGATAACAAAAATGTCACCACTTCAGATCTTCACCTTCCGCAAAAGCGATTTTTTCTTTTTCAGGGATCTGAAACAATTGATTTTGATGAAACGCAATCGTAACGATGCCAGATAAACCAATTAATGAGATCCCCATGTTTTTCATCATGGGGCGCCCCCGATCGGGGACAACACTGCTAAGCACCCTCTTCGATGCGCATCATAACGTTCGGATTCCTCCTGAATTCCCGATCTTTCTCAGCCTGATCCAGAGGTTCCGCAAGGTTAAGAGTTGGGATGAACAAACCATCATTGAATTCGTCAACCACATTGCAAAAAACGATGTTTTTAAACATCGGACACTGGAGAATCTCAATGTTGACATAGAACAACTTACTCGAAACCTGATGTCGTTGAAGGAGGGTGGAACTCTTGCCGACTTCCTGAAGGCATTCAACTACAGCTCTTTTTCCATCTTCCCGAAGGATGAGATCCTTCAGATCGGGGATAAGAATCCCCTCTATTCGATCTATGTCAACCGGTTTGTGAAGACATGCCCGGATGCCAGGTTTGTTTGTATCGTCAGGGACTACCGCGACAATTTCGTCTCCATGAAGAAGCTGGCCGAACTGGAACTGGAAGCACCGGCACTGACACTTCAGGTGACCAGGTGGCGGTTTGTAGTCCGCCTATTTTTTCGCTGGAAGAAAAAGTTTCCAGAAAAATTTTTTCTGATACGGTATGAGGATCTGGCAGAAAAACCAGAGGAAACCATTATTGCTATCTGTCAATTCCTGGGACTTCCTTTTGATCCTACCGTCTTCGATTTTTTCCATAAAAAAGAAGAGACCCTGAAATTCTATCCGCAGGAGATAATTGAAAAATACCATTCAAGTTTACTGAAGCCTATCAGCACCAGCCGGATCGGTCTGTATAAGAGTCAGCTGACCCCGGCTCAGATCAGGCTGGCCGACAAGGTGGCAGGATCCTATGCCGACAGGCTTGGTTATGAACGGGCCGACACCCGATTTCAACTCTTCCTGTGGCTTCAGTCCCTCCCTTTGTTGATCTATGGTACGCTACTATTCTGGCTCATGCAACTGGGATCCTACCTCCCTTACCGGATTGCGACAACCTTGTCTGTCAGGTTACTGATACTGGCCAGAACCTATAACCGACTCTTCGGAGAACGGAAAAAGAGGCCATGGTAATCATTTAAGCCAGGAAATAGACTCGGGCAGAAGGGGTCTCTTCCAGCCGGATGATCTCCGCGTTTTGCTTCGCTATCTCCTCCCACTGCAAGACTACGTTATCATCGAATTCCGATCGTTCAATCATTGCTGTCATAACATCATCAGTATCCGTGACCGTATGCATCGCCCGGATGAGTTTCGCAGCCTTTTTGAGAAATTTTTCACGGGTGATCTCGTACATTTGGTTCTCAACATCTTCCTGGCCTTCACAGAGCTCATATCCCACCGATCGAAGCATGTTCTGAACCGGTTTGTTTGTCTTCAGCACCCTGGCATATCCCCTGAACCATCCGAAGAGGCGGAATCCGAATTCCATGGTCATGATGGTGACGATCGCCGGGATGAAGGTATTTGAGTACTTGCCTTCCGGGATGAAGATCCCGCTTTCACAGGTTCTGTTTTCCCAATCGATATCCTTGGCATTCACCACACCAATCCTCTCTCCTTTGTATTCAACAATTAAGTAAATGTTATTGATGTTGTTGACTGTTTTAAACCATGCCTGCTGCATCTCCGGAGTAATGTACTCCCGGAATTCATAATTACTGACGACAGAAGGGTGATTTCTCCATTGCCTCACCAGCTCAATCTCATCCTCTTTCAGGAGAGTTAGGGTGATGCCATATTTCGATAACTTCATGCTTTTTTGTTTTGGGAATCAACAATGCTCTCCC
>CALCGJ010000191.1 GCA_937900965.1 uncultured Bacteroidota bacterium
TCACCATCTCACCATCTGATCTACTCCCCTTTCGTATCTTTTGGCCCGATCTTGTCAAAGTTAAACAGGAGTGTAAACTGAAGTGTATTCTGGAGTGGATTGTTGTTCTGAACAGGAATCAGGTAAGAGAAGTCCAGACCAAAAACATTGTACCGGAGTCCAGCGCCAAGCGTAAAGAACTGGCGGTCGCCCTTGTATTTCGACTCCCAGAAATAACCCGCGCGGATGGAGAATAATTTGTTATACCAATATTCTACCCCAACTACCACATTGATCTCCTCAAGCTCCTCTTTGAAACCGTAAGGGGCATCATAGAAGGACTGGATCATCCCTTTGACAACAGATACATTCGGATCCCTCCCCTTTTCGATCACTCTCGAACCATCTGGATTGGTGGAATCGGGATAATAGATCGGAGGTGTTGGAACGAGTAACTTATTCAGATCGACTGAAAAGGTCAACCTGTTGTATTCATCGATATCCATGGTAAAGGATGGGCCGAAGCGCAGGTTGGTAGGGATGAAATCCTGCAGTGTAGAAGAGCTGCTGTATGATATTTTGGCCCCGATGTTTGAGATGTTCAGGCCCAGATCGATCCAGGCACCGCTGAGGCCTTTGATCTCAAGCTCTTTGTGATAATAGAGGGCAACATCTGCAGCGCCCGACATCCCGGGACGTACATCGTACTTGGTATAGTTGACCGGAACAAGATTCGAGTAAATGAACCGGAAAGCAACAGCACCCGACAGGTTTCGTGTAAATTTCCTCGCATAGGTAGCATCAATTGCCCACTCGTTAGGTTTAACAGCTCCCAGCTCCTGCCCAACATCATTGGTAAACATTACCTCCCCCATTGAAAAGAACCGTAACGACATTGCAATAGCCTGCTTATCTCCAAATCTCTTATAGCCCGAAATTGATGCCAGACCAATATCGTTCACCAAACCTCTCAGCCAGGGAACATAGCCAATACCAACTCCGAAATCCTTCTCTACAAAGGCATATTTGGCCGGATTCCAAAATAATGAATAGGCGTCGGGCGAATTAGAAACACCAGCATCTCCCATGCCACCCGAACGGGCATCAGGGGAAATCATCAGAAACGGAACTGCCGTGGTAATAACGTTGGGTTGCTGTTCATCCTGACCAAATGAATAGTTGATCATCAAACATCCTGCCAAAATCAACGCCAATCTATAGTTCATATGTTGCATTCTTATTAAAATTAAGTCTGAAAAAATGGTTGCAAAAATAACGAATTAAATATTTTGATATTGTTTGTATTAAAAAATATGATATATAATGTTCTATCTTAGGATAATAACCTTCCCTGATGTGGTTGCAAAACTACCGTTGGTTCCCTTGAATTTTACCGAATACGGGTAGATCCCACTGCTCAGTTTCACTCCATTCTGACCTGAACCGTCCCAGTAGACCTGGATTGGTTGCCCCGTATTATCAAAAACCGGCACATCAAGTACCCTGACAGGCTGGCCAGTCATAGAATATATTTCAATCGCTACACCCATCCTTCCGCTGCCGGTATCAGGCCTGAAGGTAAAGGTAGTCCCGTCAATCAGTGGGTTGGGATAGGTGTACACCTCCGTTACCTGGATAGAAGGAATTTCAAATACATAGAAATCAATCGAACGCTCAGACGAGTTATCAAACATATCCCAGGCCCTCACTGTCAACGTGTGTTTGCCAATAGATAAATCGGCGTAAGGGTAGAGGACCGTTCCCTGCTGAAAATCATTCATACCGGGTGTGTAATATGGATTGAGTACCATCCCGTGGGACCAATTGCCGTCGATGGCCGCAAGGATTTCATGACCCAGGCCAAGTCCAACATGATTAATCCCGTCTTCATCATAGAGATCAACCATCAGCAAGGGGTTTTTGCTCACCTGTTGTCCCGATACAAAATTTTTGGAGTCCAGATACAACGAGATATCAGGGCCCTGATTTTCAGGATTCACGGAAGGATCATGGCCTCCGATTACCACATTATCATCGAACCCGTTCCCGTCAGAGGTTTCTGAACAGGCATAATAACTGATCTTGCCAAAACCAAAGTTGGGGGAGATCTCCTGCGGGACGATGAAAGAAAAAGAGAACTCACCGTTTTGAATGGAGGCAGGACCGTCACTCAGCAATTCGTTTTGAATCAGAAAATACTCCTTGTAGCTCTTATTCTGGTTTGCAAGCGTGCGATACGTTACTGGTTTATCGAACACTTTGGCATTCAGTGTACCGTTGAATCCTGAAGCTTTATTCCCATCCTGATCCCGGATCTCTCCCGCAACAGATACCACAGAAAGGCCAAGAAGGGTATCCGGATTGACATTCACCGGCTTGCTGTTTATCTCAGTAGTAACAACCTGGTATTCAGGAAATGCGATGGATTGAGCAGGATCTCCAAGTAAAACAAAGTTGCGGATGTTGGTGTTATTGTTGTTGTTGTTTTTCGAGATCCTCAACAAATCACCCATCGTCATGTAGTTGCCATCTTCATCCCGGTTCATGAGATTACGAAAAAAGGAGGTATCAAGCTTGAAGTTGGATGATGCAAGTGCAAGCCGGGTTGTTGTATAGATGGCGATAGCCCCTGCTTTGGGTTTCACGATTACCATCTCTCCTGCGCTGAACCGCTCTGGATTGTCATAACGGCTGAACTCACATGTGGCTGTTATGAAAACAGGCAACTTATCAGCATTGGTCCAGCTGTCGATATCGGGAATCGTCAGTATCTTCTCTTCACTCCATGCATCTTCTCCTCCGTGACCGGTATAGTTGAGAATGATGCACCCGTTGGCCACTGCATCGTTGATCGCCACGTTCACAGAAGGATACCGGGGGCCTGAGGGGGTTGATTGTAACTGATATGCATCAAGGTATATCTTATTGACGTTAAACACAGGATATTTG
>CALCGJ010000192.1 GCA_937900965.1 uncultured Bacteroidota bacterium
TTGGCCTCTTCGAATCGTATTTGATATGGAAGAGGGCATCAGCCGGGTTGGGATAAATCTTAAACTCCTGTTGCAGCTCAACTTCCGGGATGTCTAATAAGGTGTTGATCGCATACTCCAGCTCCACATCCTTTCCCTCTTGCCATTGCTCGATGACCCGTTCAACTGTCAATGGAATTTTGATGTCTGGCTGGACTCCCCCCACCAGCAAGGAATCCGAGTCAAGTTGAATAACCTGATCATGAGTCAGGGAGCGGGCGTATGGGAAGAGGATATACTGCAGTGAGTCGGTCATGAACACCATATTCGGAACTATCCCGAACGATCCGTTTGTCCCCCAGAACGAGATGACACGACCGTTTGGCAATCGCTGGATCATCATGGGTATGCCCTCGCCGGTACTGATGCAGTTGGGGCTTACCACGACCACCACTTCACCTCCAAAATGGGGAGATTCAGGCACAGTGATGATGGAATCAATGATGGCGAAACCATCATCACTTGTTCCGGTTACATATTCGTAAAAGTCAGGTGTCTCGAGAAAGAAACCGGAGATGGCAGATCCCAAAAGATCATTCCCTCCCGCATTGAACCTCAGGTCAATGATCAGTTTATTGATATTTTGTTCAATAAAATAGGCAATCGCCTCTTTCACACCAAGATAGATAGGATCCTGCCTGATCGCTTCGATTGTCTCTGCATCGGAACCCTCATGCAATATGCGCAAGTAACCAATCTTGTCATCCAGAATTTTATAGGTCACAACACTGTCAAAATCCGGCATCGGGATGGTGAGAAAATAGGCCTGCATCATCAATGCATAGTCATCTGAAATGGAGGTAAGCACGACGGTTTGCTGACTTCCAGTGGCATGAGACTGGAATGTCACCTCTGCCTCTGCACCTACAGAATCTCTTGATAACACCTCATACCTGCTGATCCGACGGCCATCTTCAGTTGCGTAGTTGGTGGCCAATCCCCCGAAATTGTTATAAACTTCCAGTTCTGGTACATTCAGAATCGGCATTCCATTCCACAGCAGGATCTCATCCCCGCAACGGATTCCGGCCATCCAGGCTGGACCTCCTTCAGCCACAATATTTGCTACGATGCTGCCATCAGTGATGGGGATCATATTGATTCCGAACGTCCCGGCCATCCTCGCTTGCCTGAATTCACCAACATCCCCCCGGTACATCACATGCCCGTCGGGTATGGAATAGAGGTATTCAAAGAGCGTTTCAGTAAGCATCACCGGATCTCCTTCGTTTTGCGCCTCCACAATTTTCGGTCGGATTTGGTTCTTTTTCAGATCCCAGTTAATGGATTTCCATTCGGTATAGGGATACCTCTCTTGCAGGATTAGATGCAGGGAATCAAATGCCTCAATCCAGTTCAGAGCGCTGAGGTTAAACCACAACATATCATCACGGTTTCCATTGCTGGTGTTGTTAAGTGGGTTTTGTGCCAAAGATTGGATTGATAAGAATATCATTCCAAGAAGAAGTAAACGAACAGGTGGTTTCATAGCTGTTATCTTTAATGTTATTATCTAATCGACCACAACAATTCTCTTTATAATCCTTGTTAGTTCATTTTCCAGTATTACAATATATACCCCATTTGATACCGGCCGCAGGTCAATTGACATTGTTTGGCCTTTATTGATAGTGCAATTTCTTCTTTCAAACATCATATTCCCCATATTATTAACTACCAGGATGTTGAAGAGTCCCAGGTCATTTCGGCTCATGGAGACAATGAATCTGCCATCATTGGGTACCGGGTAGATCATGATGTCTGATCCCGCTGGTTCATCCATCCCTGTGAAGATCACCAGGAGGTGGTTTGAAGTATCTGACATACAACCATTCAGTGTTACCTCTGTCCAATATTCGCCCTCCTCTGTTGGGATTAGGAAGGAAGATGTAGCTCCCGCAATGGCTGTCCCTTCATAATACCACTGGTTCCCTTCCGGGGCGGTGCTGTATAGCGTATCACTGCTCTGGGTGATGACTGGTGCCGGTGGGATCGGGAATATCGTCATCGGGAATGGCGGGGAGGGAGTGCCATTGCCGCAGAGGTTGTTCCCGTATACAGAGATGTTGCCTGATGCAGCGTATTCATTAT
>CALCGJ010000193.1 GCA_937900965.1 uncultured Bacteroidota bacterium
CAGTCGCCAACATGATCGCTGAGTAACAGCTCAAGCGCCTCTTTCCGTGCCTCTTTTACCTCTTCTGATGATGTCGAAAGGTTCATTCCTTCTGCAGCAGGCATCGCGCAGGAGGGAAACATAGTCCCTTTATCAAGATCCTTGACCATACAAACCATGCAGGAGGGGTGGTTGGTATGCCCGGGCAGGTAACACATCGAAGGGATGCGAATTCCTGCCAATTCAGCGACCTGCATAACGGTCATCCCCTCTTCGGCATCAATGGTTATATGGTCAATTGTAATCTGCATGGGCTATGTGATCAAAATGGCATCTTCGGGACACACCTGACGACAGATATCGCACTTGATGCACTTTTCCTGATCGATAAAATGTTTTTCAAAAGGTTTGTATTCAATAGCATCCGACGGGCATCGCTGAGCACATTTAGTGCAGCCGATACAATCGTCGTTTACGGAATAGCTTATCAGCGGGATGCATTTCCCGGCAGGGCATTTTCCCTGAAGATGAGCTTCATACTCTTCCCTGAAATAGACCAGGGTAGAGATTACCGGGTTGGGAGCGGTTTTTCCCAAGCCACACAAGCTGCCCTGTTTGGTGGAAGCAGCCAGATGTTCCAGGTTCTTGAGATCTTCCGGAACACCTTTTCCGCTGCGGATCTTTTCCAGTAACTCCAGCATCCGTCGGGTTCCTATCCGGCAAAACGTACACCTGCCACACGACTGGCTCTGTGTAAAAGATAGAAAATAGTAAGCGATATCTACCATGCAGTCATCTTCATCCAGCACCACCATACCACCCGATCCCATCATGGAGCCAACCTCCATCAGCCCTTCAAAATCGACAGTCAGGTCGGCCAGGGATGCAGGAATACAACCCCCGGAAGGCCCCCCTATTTGTACGGCTTTGAATGACTTTCCTCCGGCAATTCCCCCGCCGATCTCTTCCACGATCCTTTTGATGCTCATCCCCATAGGGACTTCAATCAAGCCACCACGGTTCACCTTCCCGGCCAGGGCAAAGACCTTGGTTCCCCTGCTGCCGTTAATTCCTATCCTGGCAAACGCATCGGCTCCATGCCGGATAATCCATGAGATAAAAGCGAAAGTCTCTGTATTATTCACCAGGGTTGGCTTTCCGTTCAATCCACTCCTGGCCGGATAAGGAGGCCTGATTTTTGGTAGTCCCCGGTTTCCCTCCACGGATGCAATGAGGGCAGTCTCTTCGCCACAAACAAATGCGCCAGCTCCTTCAAAAATCCGGATATGAAACGTACATCCGCTACCCATAATATTATCACCCAGGAGACCCTCTTCACGGCATTTGTTCAGCGCTTCATTCACCCTGCTGACAGCCAGCGGGTATTCTGCCCTGATATAGAAAATTCCCTCGTCGGCCCCCGTTGCGAATCCGGCAATGATCATCCCTTCAATTACCCGGAAAGGATAGGACTCCAGGATCATCCGGTCCATAAAAGCTCCGGGATCTCCTTCGTCGCCGTTGCATATGACAACCTTGGAGGAGGCCTCCTGCTCTTTCACCAGCTGCCACTTCTTTCCGGTTGGGAATCCGGCGCCACCACGGCCACGCAAGCCACTTGCTGAGATCATGTCGATCACCTGCTGTTGAGAGAACTCTTTCAGGCATCTCGACAGTGCCTCAAATCCTCCGGATCGTTTGTACTCATCCAAATCCGTTGGTCTCACGACACCCCGGTTCTCTGTTGCTATATTTAGCTGGGGATCAAGAAATTCAGCAACTGGTGTATCGCGCTCTTCTGCCTGGTAACGCCTTACTGATAATGGGGATCCATCGTTTAGAATCTTCTCAAAAAGACCAATGACATCAACCTTCATCCTGTTGAAAAATCCTTCGGGCCTGAAGTGGTTCAACACCACATTTTTGACCTCCTCGGGTTTGATCTTAGCATAATATGCTGCTGGTTCGCCCGGTTTAACGACTTCCAGTACCGGTACCTGGTGACAGATACCCACACATCCTACCTGCTTCACTTCCACATGAATATGAGCGTCGGCCAGTGTTTTTTCCAGGGCTGATTTCACTTCAGAGCTTCCACTGGCCACACAGCAGGAGCCCAGTCCGATCCGTATCTCCCCCTGGCCATTCGGGCCGATACTTTCAATCGGTTGCTTATCCTCCTGATGAGTAGCCTTACTGAGCAGGAAATCCTGGAGTATCTCCCCGGCTTTTTCGGGCATTACTTGTCCATAGGTTACCGAATCGATCCTGATGACAGGTGCGATTGTGCAGCATCCCAGGCAGGCCACCTTTTCAATAGTAAACAGGCCCTGGCTGTCAGTATCTTTCAACCCTTCCAATTTCAGCTCCCTTCGAAAAGCATCGTATACCTGCGGGGCTCCTTTCACATGGCAGGCGGTTCCTGTACAAATTTTGATGCTGTGCTTTCCGGCTGGTTGATGCCGGAACTGTCCGTAAAACGTGGAGATACCGGTGATTCGGGAAGGAGAGATATCGGTAATGGCACAAACCCTTTCAAGAGCTTCATCAGGGAGGTAGTGAAACTCCTCCTGAATGGCCTGCAAAATCGGGATCACAGCTTCCACGGAGGTTCCCTGTTTACCAACAATTTGGTCAACAACTGGGATTATATTTTCTTTATTCTCAGACACCTTCTGAATTAATTCTTTGTTCTTTTCATTTTCAGCAACTTTTTACC
>CALCGJ010000194.1 GCA_937900965.1 uncultured Bacteroidota bacterium
GGTAGTTGGATTCAACGGCCAGGGGGTCAATATCGAATGCAACACATTGTGCCCCGGCCCGACTGGCAATTTGCGTGAACTCACCGGTATTTGCTCCCAGATCCCAAACGGTTTTGGGTTTTATCTTATCAATATATCCGGAGATGATCTCTTTTTTATGTGTAAAGGAGGCTTCAGAATAATTGGTGAAATTATAATAATCGCCCCATTCCGTGTTTTGAGTTTTTATCCCAACCTTCTTTATTATCGTCGATAAACTTTGGATCAACGCAAGCAGGTTGCTCTTTGAAATAGTAACTTTTTTTGCAGCGCCTCCTTTGTGCTCGTATTTTTTTTGTGTTTTGGCATGCAGATGAATATGCATCAGCAACGAAAACTTATACTTTGTTTTAAATGGCAACAGGCTGCTGGCAAGGTCAAGGGGGATCCCGTCAAGGTATATTTTCATCAATTGGTTTAACCTGATGTCGGTATAGCTCATCAATGCAAGTGGTGCCAGAAAATGCTGGCAAAATTGCCTGTAAGCGCCCCATGGCTCTCCTTCCTGGTAGATCTCAAAAGAGAGTGTGTCGATAAAAATCGGTTTGCCCCGATGAAACTGAATATTATAGGCACTGGCATCCTTCAGCGTCATGCCATAAGTTAAAGCAATTTTCTGAATTGCCAGGGTTGTAAGCGCTGCATCTTTAAGCTGGCTGAAAGTCCATTCATAAGGATACGATATAAAACCGATCTCTTCGGGTTGGAGAACCTTATACATCCCGGTGCTCAGTCCCTTGCTGAAGTCAATTTCCTGATGCCGGACCAGGTAATCCTTTTTGCAAAGTGTATCATAAAGGCCTGATCCCATCAATTGTTCATAGTCTTTTTGGTAGGATTTGTTTACCTGTCTCAATAGTTTCCCATCTTCGTAGAAAAGAAAACCACTGGGATCACGAAACGAACTGGTTAGAATTTTTTTCTGATTCATAAATTAACGTAAAATCATAGGGTGCATTTCGTTAGCCAAAGCTACTCTGGATATTCCGAAAAGACAACCGTGCTAAAAGCCAGACCTAGTGACCGGCTATCCTTGAGACCAATCTCACTGCCTGCTGTTGCATCCGGGAGATCAAAGGTCACAACCATATCAGGTGAACTGGCTAGTAAACTTTTTGGGAACAACAACCGATGAGACTGACTCTTGTCCTCAGTAAGCAAAAACTCACCAACACGGGTATTGTTAATGCTGATTATTACTCTCTGTTTATCAAGATTTTTGGATGGAGCGAGAAAAGGTTTTATTTGACACTCTAATTCAATCATTTCAGTTTTTGGCTCCGTTACCGGCAGTTTGAACGAAGCCATATTGCCGTCGCTCCATATATGCTGAACTTCGGGCAAACTCCATCCATGCAACAAATATGGGAGGATGTTACCCTGGTTTCGAAATTCCAGGAGGGTTCCCCAACTGTAGGGTGGTAGGGATTTCTTCAACAGGCGCCCTTTTCGCCAGGAAGCAATCTTAAATACACTTCCGGAAACCACATATTCCTGCAACTCTTCAAAAAATCCTGAAACCATCGCATCATTTCTGTGCGTGACAAAACTGTAATAGGTGGTTCGTTCCCGGTCTTCTGACGGATCTACATCAAATAACGATTTGCCCGGGAACTGGTTTGGCATATTCAGTATTGAACAGATGGTAGCAGGAAGATCAGTAAGATCACCCTGTGCGAGGGATGTCTTCAGGGATCCTGTTTGATTTGGTGGTTTAATTAATAACAATGGCAAGAAGGCATCACTCGGGAGAAACGTCCTGTAACTCTCAACAATACTGCCATCTGCCAGTTCAATGTTAAAAGGGATACCACTTCCATGATCGGAATGTATTATAATCAGGGATGAGTTATATATATCAAGCTCTTTCAACCTTTCAAGAACCTGGATTATATTCTCCATTGTGTATTTTGCCTGGAATTTAAAATTTTCAGGAATGGAATCCGGTAAAACTTCACCGGAAAACATATTGTCGGCACCAACAACAAGTGGCGGGTGAGGCGTCATCAGATGTATATATTTATACACCGGTTTGTCCCTGGAGATTGTGGCACGAAGTGAAAAATCATCAAGAAACTCATTTGCGGAGAAGTGTTCGAACGACGAATAGTCATCTGTTATGAGAGCGGAAGAGAAAAACCAGGATTGATTATTGTAGATCAGCTTTTTGAAATAATATGGGAGATACCTGAACAGAACAAGGTCAAATAAAAATGCCGCTTCGTTGATGTATCTTTTTTCAGGAGATGAATCATATGGTGTTGGAATAATATAATAATTCAGGTCTATCTCCCTTTTTTTCAGAAAACCAAATTGAGTCAGTACATCAAGTTCATATCCTTGTTGAAACAGAGTAGTATGTATGTTGTCGTGTTGGTAATACTTCCGGGTAAACTCCAGGATTGGCAATTCATTCGTATAAATTTCTCCGCTCAGGAAGGCAGGAACGCTTAACAGGGTCACATGGCTTGATGTGGTTACCTCTTTAAAGAATGTGAATCCATCGAGATCATTTAAATAATTGCTTTTATCCTTAAGAACCTCCTCAAACAGTTGAGTTCCAAATTGATCCAATAAAATATGTATGACATTCTGATCATCTGAAAATTGAAAAATCTCTTCAGGTGTTGAAAACTCCAATGGAATGTTTTGTGTCCAGATGCCAGGTTTCTGAAACGTAGTTACACCTATGATTGCTACCTGGGAGAACAGAATAAAGAGAATGGCATACATAGCTACCCTGTAGAAACGACGATATCCAACAATCACCGATCCAGGCAGGATTATCCAGATCAGGCTATCAACCACCCCTCTCCATGCATCTTTTGTCCAATCAATTGAAGTCCCGTCAAATACTCCTAAATCCCACACCAAAAAGGTCCCCTGGATCCATAATAGTATCCCCAACCCGCTCAAAACAGCAACAAAGATCTGATGACCTTTGTCACTCAAAATTATACCCGTGAATGTGAGGAGGAACAGTGCTATGAAGAATGGAATCAGAAGCAAACCTAAGATCAACAGTAAAGGGAGATCAAAATCATTCATATTCCCCTGGTAAAGAACAACCGGGCCGAAAATAAAAATGGTTGATAAAAACATCAACGCTGAGAAGAAAGAGACTAATTTTTTATGACTGCGGTTCATTTAGATCACTTCACTACAATATGGGGATTCTCATTCAATATAGGTTGTAGTTCGGGCAAATATTTCTTCTCCAAAGACTCATCAACAAAGGATACAGAATCAATATTTTCTGCATTTTCTGTTACCCATTGCAACCAGTTTTGCTTATACC
>CALCGJ010000195.1 GCA_937900965.1 uncultured Bacteroidota bacterium
TTAGAGGTGAGAAAAGATATCCTTCAGGAAAACAATTTACTTGCCGAACGGAACAGGGGGTTCTTTGAAGCGAAGGGGATTTTATGCATAAACCTGGTGAGTTCGCCCGGATCCGGAAAAACCACCTTGTTAGAAAAGACGGTTAAGCTGCTGAAAAAGGATTTTCCGGTATCTGTTATCGAAGGAGACCAGCAGAGCATGCTTGATGCTGAACGGATTGCAAAATTAGACGTACCAACCATCCAGATCAATACCGGGACAGGCTGTCACCTGGATGCGCAAATGGTGAACCAGGGGATGAAATCACTGAACATTCCCGATCATTCCCTGTTGTTCATTGAAAATGTAGGCAACCTGGTATGCCCGGCTCTCTTCGATCTCGGTGAAACAAGCAGAGTCCTTATAATGAGTGTTACAGAAGGGGTAGATAAGCCGCTTAAATATCCGTTTATGTTCCGCTCAGCGCAGCTGTGCCTTATAAATAAGAAGGATCTGCTCCCTTACGTCGATTTCGATATTGAACAGGCCAGAGAGAATGCCAGAAGCATCAATGGTTCCCTGGAGTTTCTGGAGGTTTCGGCAACAACCGGCGAAGGCATGGAAGCGTGGTATGAATGGTTGCTGGATCAACGTATGAGAATCGCGACCTGACAGCCATAGCAATCCCGTATTCGTAACACAGGACTCTTTGACTTACTGCCTGGCAAAGGCTTTGGCACCAATGTGAATGACGACGGAGGAGTTACACCTACAATATATTCCCAAAAAAGGCTGTCAGAAATGGCAGTCTTTTTTTTTTGATTTTTGAATATAGCTTTTGTACATTTGGAGCGTATAAACCAATATTAGAGCTTATGAAAAAGATTTTTACGATCATTCTCTTTTTCCTTTCTGTAAGCGTTGGATACTCCCAGATGGAGATCAGTGCTTTCAATGCCACTGGTGGCGGCTATTCCACAACTTTCCTTACGGACTACCAGTGTATTGGTGTCAATCCGGCCAATCTCGGATGGACCTGGAATGAAAACAGCATGAACCTCGGCGTCCTGGAGACTGCCATAGGGATTTACTCCGAACCCCTGACCCGGAAACAGGTAATGGGCGACCTCTTCAATGATAATTTAACGCTCACCCAAGAAGAAAAAGCAGCAGCCGCAAAAGACTTTGAAAATAAGTTGCTATGGGCACAGGCCGGTGTAACATGGCTTGGCTTTTCTTATCAGCATGAAAAGGTTGGCGGGTTCGCTTTGAGCATCCGCGACAGAATGGTATGGTCAACATTTCTGAATGACACGGCCTCTGCATTCCTATTCCAGGGGTACAACTACGAAACATATTTCGACAGCATTGCCAATGTTGGAACCGACAGCATAACAGGATATTCCACGGATCCCCAAATGGCATCATTGGTTTACCAGGGGACAAAACTTCAGTCTGTCTGGTACCGGGAATATAGTTTTGGGTATGGCAGAAAGATCATGGAGAAGGAAGATTTCACCTGGTATGGCGGTATCGCTTTAAGATATATTGCAGCTTATGGAGGATACCAGTACCTTCAGAACGGAAGCGAGGTTGAAGCGTTCAGTGCCTTCTCACCCGTATTTGATGTGAATTACAATGAAATAACCCCCTCCAGGATCGATGGAAAAGGGTTGAAAAAAGTTGGAGATGGCTTTGGCTTCGACGTCGGTTTCTCTTTCCTGATCAAGCAAAAGATCAAGGTCGGTCTTGCCGTCAATGACATCGGTTGGATCACATACAATGGGAATGTCTACCAGGGAAACAATGTCGACTTATACAAGATTGAAAGTGCCGGCCTCAACAACTACAATATTTTCTCCGAGGGCCAGCTGCTTAATGCCGATAACAAAAATGACGGTGAAAGCATGTGGACAGGCCTTGAAAAGAAAAAGGTTAGTCTGGCTATGAACCTCAGGGCAGGTGCCAGCTATGAGATCAATGATAAAGTAGAAGTTGGCATCGATTCATATATCCCGTTGAACAAAGATATTCCTGGCCGTTATGAGAAAGCGATGATCAGTGCAGGTGTTCATTACGATCCGGCCAAATGGGTTCAACTCTCGCTGGGGGTTGTTTCTGGCGGAAAAACAGGAACTCACCTGCCATTAGGTGTCACATTCTACCCGGTCAGGAAAGATAATGTTACCTGGACACTTGGCTTTGCTACCCGTGATGTGATTTCCTGGTTCAAGAAGACCAATGCCATGCCATCATTTGCTTTTGGATTCCTGAGATTCAGTTTCGGCGAACTCAAAGGGGGAAGTTGACATAATGAGGATACGGGATGAGTAGTTCTCACTCCCACATACCCTCATACTTTTTTCCGATCTTTGCCGCATACCCCCCGGGTTATGCGGCAAAGTCATTTTAAGGTGCGGAATGCTTCGGAGAACAACCTCCAGTCGGTCTCACTTGAGATCCCTAAAAATCAGTTGGTTGTTGTCACAGGTGTTTCGGGATCCGGGAAGTCTTCTCTAGTCTTTGATGTCATCTTCCGGGAAGCCGAACGTCGGTACCTGGCAACATTTACCACTTACGCCCGCCAGTTCCTGCAAAAGACCCGCAGGCCCAATGTAGAAGCGGTAACCGGCCTTTCCCCTGCCATCGCCATCGATCAGCATGCTATTACCCGAAATCCCCGTTCAACCGTTGGCACCCTGACGGAGATTTACGACTACTTAAGGTTGTTATACGCGAGAGTTGGGGAGGAACAAAGGCATCAAGGCATCAAAGCACCAAGGTATCAAGGCATCAAGGCATCAAGGCACCAAGGCACCACATCACCACATCACCACATCACCACATCACCACATCACCACAATCCCGAAACCACTCTTTCCCGCTCTCTCTTCTCGTTCAACTCTATAGAGGGCGCCTGCCCTGCCTGTAAAGGGCTGGGGGTAGTAGATCGCCTGGATCCTGCTCTGATGGTCAGCGACCCGAAAAAATCGCTTCGTGAAGGTGCCCTGGTCATTACGGCGCCAAACGGATATATCATATACTCGCAGGTCACCCTGGATGTCTTGAACCAGGTGTGTGAAGCCGAAGGATTTTCTATAGACATCCCATGGGAAGAGCTTACTCCATCCCAGCACGAAATAATCCTGTTTGGAAGTGAGAAACTAGAGGTTCCCTATGGAAAACATCCCCTTGAATCCCGGATGCGGTGGAGTGGCATCACAGCGAAGCCGCGGGAAATGGGATTTTACAAAGGGATTATCCCTGTGATGGAGACAATTCTGAAGCGGGAACGGAATAAGAATATCCTACGGTTTGTCAGGACATCCCATTGTACGGAATGCGATGGAAAAAGGCTCAATCCAAAAGCGCTCTCTGTCACCATTCATGGAAAATCAATCGCCGACCTGACATGTCTCCAGTTGGATGAGTTGCAACAGGCATTGGACAGCATGACTTTCCCGGCCGGGCAGAAATATATTGCCCTGCCCATTATGGAAAAAATCTCCGGCCGGATAAGCACCCTGGAAGAGCTTGGACTGAGTTACCTGAGCCTCGACAGAGAATCTACAACCCTCTCGGCCGGTGAAGCACAGCGGATCCGACTGGCTATTCAGATCGGGATGGAGTTACAGGGGCTGCTCTACATTCTGGATGAACCTTCTATCGGACTTCATCCCGTCGACTCCATAAAGATCATCCGGGCATTGAAAACCCTGCGCGACAAAGGAAATTCGGTAATCGTGGTGGAGCATGATGAGGAGTTTATCCGCCATGCCGACCACCTCATTGATATCGGTCCCGGTGCCGGCACGCATGGCGGAGAGGTCCTGATCAACTGTCCTGTTACTGAACTCGACCAACTTCCTGAGGAAACGATCAACAGGAGCC
>CALCGJ010000196.1 GCA_937900965.1 uncultured Bacteroidota bacterium
CCCGACATATTGGCACCTGTGATAATACAAAACTGGTTCCATCCCCGGATCTCAATGTCATTTTTCACACACTCCTCTTTCCTGATTAACGGATGTCCGATCTCCCTGGCATTTAAATGAAAGTCGCCTGAACGTGTCTCCGGATAGATGAACTCCGGATTGTTGAATGCGAACGTGGCAAGACTGGAAAGTGCATCATACTCGGCCAGCACATCAAACCACGTGGGGACCAGGTCCCTGTTCCTGATACGCCACTTCTCAACTGCGATCAGCAGGTGAATATTAAACATCAGCAGGCCATTCAGAAAAACAGAAGCGATCAGGTTGAGGTTGGAATCCATCCAGTTCAAAAGATTTGCCAGCCTCTTGATAACACGTCCGGGAGTTTCAGTATTCTCACTGTTCAACCTACTCTTCAGGGACTTAGCATAATCCGACGAAAAAGGTGTCTCCTCCAGGAGGGTGAGCGCCTGCGCATACCTCTCAAGAATGTTGAATTTGGATGTGATCGTCTGATGGACTGACTGTGTGTGTCGGCCATAGGCAAAGGTAAACAGCAATTGCAGGATGATCAGGAACACGGGAAACCGGTAAGGTATCAAACCTGCAATTGAGAGCCCGAGAAAAATAAAGGTAACCGACGGGATTATGTAAACGGCGATTTTCAAAAACCTTATACCTGAGAGTTTTTTTTCATCTTTAAGCCACGTCGAAAGTTCTGACAGGTCACTCTCAGAAGTAGTTCCTGAATAAAATATCTTTTGAAGTGTTTGTCTGAAATCAGGAAGTCTCTTGATCTCTTCCACCGCCTGTTGACGCTCCCGGATCTGGTCCCGAAATATAAAGGCCGATTGAAAATACCCGGCTAACCGGATTCTGCCGAAGATGGTTGAGGTACGGTTGATATATTGAAACAAAGACCCGATGCCAAATATATCAAGGTCGTGTGTGTAAGGATGCTGATGGTCTATAAACTCCGATCCCGGGTCAAATACAGAATAATCTCCCTTCAGTGCGTCAATCTCCTGTCTGTTAATTGAAACCAGCGCCTCCAGCTTCTGAATCATTTGCTTCAGACGGGCATCAATGACCCCGGCAATAATAAATCCTGCAAACGCTGACAAGGCTGCAAAAATATAGAGAGGTTCAGGAATACTGGTAAACATGATAACAAGGAAAATAATCAAAAGGAACATGGCCAGACGTATCCATGGAACAGGCTTCAGTTTTCTCCTCAGGCGATCCTGCCGGAGAGAATAGGAATCTATTCGTTGCTGATATTCAGTTACAGGAGAAAGCAATAGGATGTCAGATTTTAGATTTAAGAACTTAGATCGAGAAGGTAGAATGCGGAATTTAGAAGTTTATTGTGTGGGAAGTCTTACAATTTCTACTTTCATTTCATTTCCAATGCCTGAGTGCCAGGATATCCAAATGTTGTCGCTGGAATCAACAATAATTTTAGGATGACGGGCGGTTTCATCTTTTTCTGAAATCAGAACCGGATCGCTCCACACTCCATCAAGCTCCCTGGCCAGGTAGATTCCCCAAGGTTTACCGGAGATGTGATTCCTGCCACTCCAAACTATATATTTATTCTCCTGTGTATCACACGCTCCATCGGGAGTCTGATTCAGTGTTGTAATCGGATCTATTGTAAGGATTCTTCCCGGCGTCCATCTACCGGTAATACTGTCAAATCTGGCAATCTTGATTTGCTGAAGTCCATGGTTATTAAGTACGTCCCATCCGCTGGATTCCCACACTACAAAGAGCTCTTCTCCATCTGTGAATATATCCGGATACCCCCCCTGTTCCCAATCATCTTCCGATTCAGAAGGTTGTGTGATGGTGACAGCAGTATCCGCAAGGGCTCCACCGCAAACACCGCAGGTGGCAGGGTAATGTTGATTCCAGGCGCCCCAGACCTCATCACCATAGTTTACCAATGAAGGCCACCATGCATTTGTATAGTCCTTTGTATATATACGTGGTGCCACCAGAACCTGATGTATATTGCCCGAAATCCCGTTTTTCATTGACCTGAATTTGAGAAAGCGTTGGTTAGCAAGCCATTCACACCAGGCTATTGTCATTTCTCCATTGGCCCCAATGACAACATCAGGTGTCACAACGTCAAATGGATCTTTCGGTGTAAGCAGTATTTCATCCGAAAACCGTCCTCCTTTGAACGACTTGGTATAAAGCCGGTAGTAGTTGTCCTGATTGTTGAGGTAGAACAACCAAACCTCATCACCGTCAACAACCAGCTTCGGATTATAACTGTTGCTCTCATTGTATTCGGCATACCAGGTTTTAACATCTCCTGCAGAGTTGACATTTCCGAGCAGGATATTGCCATCCTCTTCCCATGTTACCCAGCAGCTGCCATCCAATCCGGCAGCGATTTCCGGGAACCTGCATGCACCATTTCCCAGACTCCAGATCGCTCCTTCTTCGAGGGGACGATAACTTGTCTCAATGTCGGGAGTTGCTGACGACGTCAGGCCTTTGGGTTCGGGTGCCTCGCACCGCTTGACACAAAAGGCTTCGCGGGGAACATCACTAAATGATCGATCCCCTGAGAAATGCCATCCGGCGGGATCATCTTTATCGAAATGTCCGTATAACAATCGCTTCCCCTGTGCCGGACGATCTCCTGAAAAGACGATATAGTCCAAATAGTTGGCAGGCCAGAAGAGCTTGGAATAGCCTCCTGAGATTATCAATACGACATACTTTTCCGGATTAAACGGATTGGGAAAGCATCCGTAGAAAGCAACAGTATCAGTTGGGAACCGGTACTCCCCCATTCCAAACGAATGCTCATCCATGTTCAAAGGGATTTCATGCCCCTTAAAAAGCTCCATTAATTCCGTCAGATCAGATCCTGAACGAATGAATAGATGTTTTTTCTTATTATCCTCAGAGAGGGTATCAAAAGAGCTGAAACTATATGCCTTGTATTTCTCAGCAAAAGCTTTTTCTTCTTCGTCAATTATGGATCCACCCGGTACGACATAAACAGCCTCCATGGAACCATTTTCATAGATCAGCCTGGTTGCCATATGCATCTCACCGGTGGGATGAAACCTGGCTGTACTATCCCATAAAAAGGACTTCAGGGTGTCAAATTTTGAATAGTTATAAAAATCCTGTAAAACCTGTTCCCCAGCCTTGAATGCCAGCAATGTTGGAAACCCGTTCTGATGGTATTCATGCAACGAAGGCGGATAGGTCAGGATTGGAGTGTGCCATCCGAAGTGTTTCTGAAAGGCATAGATATCCAGCTGCGGGTTGAAAAGGCTCATATGGTAACTCCAACCTCCAAACTGTTCATTGTTGCCGATGTAGTTATTCTCGGTAAAATAGCCATCAATCATACAATAACCGCAGTTGGACGTTGAAAATGGAACGATCACTACCGGATCACCGGAATTAATTTCACGGTTCAACCTGATACGTTCACCCCAAAGATCTTCGGCACCGCGTCCGGGCAAATCTTTTGATAGATGGTTGCAGGAAGAGAGCAAAAGCATCAAAAGAAAAACAGAGAAAAACGATCGTAGCACGGATCTAGTGATTAGTTAGCAAATGGGTTTGAAGTGATCGCGAAAGTGAAAACAACTTCTCAATAAGTGAGCCATCAAGGATCCATTCCTGAGTGGTAACAAGGCCAAACTGTGGTTTTCCCTTCAAAGAAGGAATGAAATTGACGTCATAATCATTCACAGAAATTATCAATCCCTCATATAGTGTCAATGCTTTCAGGATCACATCCTGTAATCGCCTCTGCCCGAAAACCCTTTGAGCCATGGGAGGGTCATTCGTTTTAATCACTGCCTTTGAATCGAATCGTAGAGAACCCGTCCGAACTTTCGGTTTTCGGAAAACGCCATTAATTTTATCTATGAAATCCTTTTCCCGAATGCTTGCATTTCCAGAAAAGATTTCGGGTAATGGAAAGAACACTCCGCTAAACAGGAGGTCGTGGGTATCTCTTCTGGAGTCCTGAAAACAAGCATAATAGCAATCATTTGCAGTACTCTCAGAAATATACAAAGTTCGTATATGATAAATGATTGGGTGAATAATAGTGGATGGATAAGCCTGCTCTTTGAATTCAATTTGCCGATTGGTCTTTTTTGCAAAATCCTGCAGGATCTCGTAACTGGATTTCTCCTCGCTCATAATGAAATTAATGAATGAAACGTTGTCCAAAGATAAGAAAAGGGATGAAAGCTTTGTTTGGCTTACTGTAAACTATTCCTTGATGATCTTTTTACCTGCAAAGAAACCTTCAGATTCAACGGTGACGTAATAAAGTCCTGAAGGAAGGTCGTGGAGTGACAAATATTCCAATTCACTGGAAGCAGGAATTATTTTGGTGAGAATCTTGTGGCCCATCATGTTGGAGATTGTCACGATCATCTTTTGAGACAGAATTTTAGTTTCAATAAAGAGCTTTTCTCTTACGGGATTTGGATATATGTTTATCAGGGCTTCCGTATCACCTGGCTCAATAGAAGTGATTGGAGAACAGTCAATACCTTCGGTACAGGAAAGAGAAGAGCTCAGTACACAGCTCTGAATAGCTGTTGAATCAAAATAGACACCCTCCTCCTGATTGTGAAAACAGTACAGACTGTGCGTCCAATCGGGGCCACCATAGCCTGCGACAAGCAAACCATGGGTGCTTCCAACCCCCTCGACCCAATGCTCCGGAAGATGATAGATATTGCCGCCGTTTCCGGCACCAAAAAAATACCGTTTAACATATTCTCCATTTACGCAAAGGGAATCGATGGCATCAACAGTAAGCTGATAAACATAGATGGCTACCGGAGTTGATTCGGGATTGGTAGTAAAAATAAGACTGAAGCCAGTAATAGACTGACCTACATTCGTGATATCAAAATTGTAAGCCAGCCATTCCTTATCAGAAACATCGGGATGGACAAAATATACCTTTCTGGTTAGGATATCCTGACGGACAAATGCAAAGAGAGAGGCAGAATCTCTGTTGAAGGTGAAGTTGCAGGTAGAACAAATACCTGCACCCCGTTTGGACTGGAAGTATATTTTCTTATAGGAATTGTGATTGATCACTGTATCCCCGAAAATTGCCAATTTATAAACTGCACCCCAATCAGGTTTGAAGCTACACTCAGTTTGTGACCAGGTAGCGCCATCTGATAGGTCTAAAGGCACATAACCCTGTCCTGTAACTGACAGAGAAATAAAGGGTATTGAAAGCAGAACCAGAATTTTGGTCAGAAATCGGTTCATTTTGTTAGGTTTCTCAACTACAAATATAGTATACGTTATGACATATCCAAAGGTTACGTAAAATATATTATTCACAGGATGTTAGTAACTTCTAGCGGATAATCAACTTTTTTGTAACTGTTTTCTCTTTGAGACAGATCCTTACTATATATACACCTGACGGGTAGTTTACCCTGATCAAAGGGCTTTGCGGCCAGAGATATTCCTGTTCAACAGAAATCAGGGGTTTCCCGGTGACAGTGGTTATTTCAACCTTATTAACGAGTTCATATTCAGGAATTTTGACATAGAATCTGCCGTCCGATGGATTGGGGTAGATCACGATTTCAGGATCAGGAAGATCATCGGACACATGTGTCGACGGATCAAACAAATCTGTCTGAAAGGCACTATTGGTAAAGGAAGAGGCAAAACAACGCCAGGAAGATCCCAACAAAAAGGGATTGGAGAAACCTGTGATGTTTGTTGCAGTTAGTCCATCGTTTGCAGGCACCCATGTCTCTCCACCATCAGTGGACATGTTTACACCATTTTGTGAAGATGCGCAGTAAACAACATCGGCGTTAGCCGGATGAATCAGGATATCGTTAATTTTGGAATAGGTATTCAGGTTAAGGTTTGATTCATTCCAGTTTAAACCACCGTCAGGAGAGAGAAAGATAGTTCCGGTATTTCCATACCCTCCACACCCGGCCAGGAGTTGGTCAGGATAGTCGGGCCGACAAACGATCGCACCTCCCCATTTAAATGTTTTAGGTATAGTTGTCCCGATTTCTGACCAGGTAAAACCACCGTCTGTGCTTTTCAGGAATCCCCCCTGAACCTCTGATTTATATCCTGCATACAAAATCTCATCATCCGAGTTAGGGTCAATATACATGAACCGGATACTGTAGCTATCATCCGGTGAACCGATATAGGTATTGATCCATGTTTGTCCGCCATCAGAACTCCTGTAGATAACCGGGGCCCATCCATTGACACCAAAGTTATTCCCTCCAATAAATATCAGGCCAGGATCCGTTTGGGAGGGAACCACAGCAAATATCTGGGTTTCAAAGAGGTTTCCCACATTGGGCCCCATATTGACCCAGGTAGTACCTCCGTCTGTTGACTTATACAATCCTTCCTGGGCTACGGTTGACGGACCGTTTGACCAGGTATACATCGTACCCTCTGATCCAAATGTAACCTGTGAAAAACGGGTACCTGGCAATCCTGTCAGCAATTCCCATGTTTCACCGCTATTATTGCTCAGGTAACATCCCCCCGAATTCTCAGCTTCAAAAGCTACCAACACCATCTCGGGATCCAGCGGACTGATTTCAATATCATCTATCTGTAAGGTTGCAATTCCATTATTTCCATACTCCCAGGTTAATCCATAATCGGTACTCTTACAGAGAGCCAGGCTCAGGAACCCGGCATAGATATGATCGGGAGATCCTGGTTTCTGCACCAGGCATCTTACTGCCCCCGTCTCTCCTGCTCCGGAAGCATCAAAGTTCCAGGTACTTCCACCATCAGTCGAATTATAGATCCCATCTCCCTCCGTTCCAATGAAAATGTGATTTACATCTGTCTCATCGATCAGGATTGCATTTGAAACCTTGTTGGGAAAAGTGGATGAGATATTGGCCCATGAAACCCCATAATCAGTGCTTTGGTAAACCCCCAGGTACTGACTGCCAAAGAGTTGACCTCCTGCCAGAAAGACCTTCTGTCCTGCAATGGCTACAGCATTGTAGGGTAATCCTGACGGCAGGTTTGCCGTTCGATCTTCCCACGACAGTCCACCATCAAAACTGGCTACTACTTTCGCATCGCTTATCCCACTGTTTGCAACGGCAAATAAAGTCTGGCTATCTTCGGGATCAACGGAGATATCAATTACACTCCATCCAACCGGCAACACACTGGTCATATCGAATGCGGTCCAGGTTCCTCCAGAATCAGTGGATCTGACAATAACTTTGTTGGAGGTTGATGAGATATTGGAAGACAATCCAACATAGATTGTTGAAGAATCATTCGGATCCGTTGCCAGGCAGCGACCGTTTGAGTTCACAGGGATATTCCGTGTATGCCAGGCAGTTCCACCGTTGGTCGAGCGGAAAACCTTGCCGAAGGTATACGGTCCGGTTGCGAAAATGGTTCCATCAGTGAGTGCAGCGAAGGAATTAACATTATTTGAACTTATCCCGGCCAGGGAGGTCAGGACAATCCAGCTATCGCCTCCGTCGGTGCTCACAAATGGGACTCCGGCCGCAGCATAAAGGTTATCCGGGTTTTGTGGGTCAATTGTGATATCCACCACATCTCCTCCGAAAGGCCCGACCGGTGTCCAGGGGTTTCCTCCCTTCGAGAAGGAGACCTCGTCAACAAATCCCGGATTCGACATGTGCGGAATATTTCCGGCACCATCTGCCGTTGGATTATATGATTGAGCAACAATGGTCAAGATTAATGCCTGTGACAAGAGTGTGAGGAATACGTTTTTCATATTAAAAAATTTATTTGTTGTTTAACGCAGTAGCGGATTAAAAGTTAACATCTTTTAATCCGCTACTAAATTACTAAATTGCAATCACCTTTTATTTATCGGGTCTTTTCGGGTTTGTTCCGTTCAATTGTGACGGCCCGGGTTTTTCTTACTTTTTGTACTTCCGCTTAAAAACACGAATGCCACTATAAAGAGGACTAACATAATAGCCCCTATTATGGTTGTTTCCAGATTCATTTTATTGTAGTTTAATAGTTAAGAAATAACTGACAGGTTTTGAAAAATACAAAACCAGAAAATTCAAGTCTTTGCCGAAAATGGCAACTATTAACTGAACTGATTTACCAGAAGTATTGGAATGGGAAAATGATGTTTGCTTTCCGAAGCTTAATCGGAAAGTTTCTTGAGAGGGATTTATATTGGGTGAACCCGGTTGTAAACAGTTTTTGCGTGGTTCTTACGCTTGCCCAAAACCCGTTAAAGGAATTTTTAAACGTAAAGGGTAGGGTATTATTGGAAGTTTTTAGAGAACTTTCAAATTGGGAAGTACAACAAAACAGATTTGAGATAACTGGTGTCTCGTACCGTTCAGTTCCTGTATTTGATATGCTTGTAAAAGTTGCATTTACATAATCACTATAAACCACACTTATTGCAAAGCAATAAAGCAAAGCGGGAATAGTTATACCTGAAATTCTAAATACATTTTTCACGTTGCAAAGATAGTTTGATTTCGATTGGTTTGTTGCGGGATAATATAATTTCAGTTTTTCTCATACCGCATTTTGGTTAACTTATCCCTCCGGTACGACCACCGCATAAGAGCCATGGCAGCAAGCAGAACCATGAGGGTAAGAACGAATGTTCCGGTAAATCCCATCAATTCGTAGAAATAAACTCCAAATAATGGAGCAAAGAGGGACCGAACTCCTGTGAGGGAGAGGTGGATCGATTGATAATCATCTGCCTCCTCGGGTTTGCAAAAGTAGGCTGAACCGATGAACCATACCAATGCCATCGTTGCAGCAAAGATCCCGTAAAAGCCAAACGAGATCAGAAGCATATAATAGATTTTTATGCCAAATAACTCTGTATAACCCGGAACGAACTCTGTGATTAGCAGGAAGAGGATATACATGAAGAGGGCAGCAAACGTAATAGCTGCAAAACGTCTCGGGTCCAGTCTGCTGAGTAACTTTCCAAAAAATGGGAGTAGTAGAATCGCCAGGATGTTGTATGCATTTTTATAGAAAGCCACACTGGAATAGTTCAGGTGAAGTGCATCCTGAAAGAAAATGTTGATGATGGTTACTGAAATCATGAATGAAAAACCGTACAGCATAAATCCAATCTCAAAATGCCGGTAAGGCTTATTTATTTTAAGAATATTCACCATGTTGAGAAAAGAATGTCTGATAGAAGCCATAAACTTTAGAGCTTCCGGATGCTGAATCACCCTCGAATAGTCAATGTTCGAAAGAACAAACAGTGACGCCACTCCCAGAATTCCGATAACAGGGAACACATATGTGAATGCGTAATTATCATGGTCTAACAACAGCCCGTATGCAAAGGTGGCGATAAGCATGATGATCTTATTCAGGGAGGTTGCATAGCTGTATAATTTCCCGAAGTAATCGTGACGGTAATTGGTCTTCAAAAGCACATTGATTGCGGGATAGATAATGATATTCCCTGAGAAATAGATCAGAAAAACAAAGAGAAACAGGTAGTGCCATCCTGATTGGCCGGCAAGTGCAGCTTCACTTCGGGGGATGATGATAAGCAAAAACAGAGGAAGCCGTGTTACCAATCCAGTTATCCGCAACATCTTCTTTTTATTCCGGATCCGTTTACGAAACTGGTTGAAGATCACCAGGAAGAGAAAGACGATGGTACTGAATTGAAAGAGAAAGGCAAGCTGGTAATTTGACCCCCGCAGGCTATGGATGAAGACATATTCATTGAGGGCGAGTACACCGAGGATGATCCCTTCGATACCGGAATAGGTCATGTGAAGACGGAAAGCCTTCCTTTCCCTGTCATCTAACGTTTTTAGAATGCCCATTGAGGCCAAGTTTTATCAAGTACGATTTACGATTGTAAACCTACGAATGAATTTATGAAAATCATTCTTCCCCGGCACCAAGGTTGTATATTTCCTGGATATCTTTAAGCTTTTCCTGAAAATCGATCTTGAGATCAATAAGGTTCCCTGATTTCATATCGAAGACCCACCCGTGAACCAACGGGTAACCAGTGGACATATATGTTTTTTGCACAGCAGCGGTCTTGATCACATTAAGTGCCTGTTCCTCCACATTCAGTTCGACAAGTCTCTTATACCGTTGTTCTTCATCACCAACAGCGTTGAGCTCATGCCGGTGAAGCCGGTAGACATCGCGGATGTTTCTGAGCCACGGATTCAGGATCCCCAGATCGCGTGCCTGCATGGCGGCTTTCACGCCACCACAGCCATAGTGACCGCAAACAATGACATGCTTAACCTGAAGTTGGTTAATCGCGAAGTTGATAATACTCATCACATTGAGATCGTTGTTGCATACCAGGTTGGCAATATTCCGGTGAACAAAAACCTCACCAGGACTTACACCCATTAATTCCTCGGTTGCAACCCTGCTGTCACTGCATCCAATGTATAAGAAATCTGGATTCTGCCCTTTCGCGAGTTTATCAAAGAAATCATGATCACTTGCTTTTTTTTCCGAAATCCAACGTCTGTTATTTTCAAATATTTGTTCGTAAGTGGTCATTAGGGTATCTAATTTATCGCCAAATATACTAACATTCCAGCTGGTTTTACAAGGACGTTTCCTGCTTAGCTATACCCGAATCTTCATTGGTCATAAGAGATTGATGAGAGAGATTCGTGGCTATATTGAAAATGTATTAGCTTTTATTATGCAGATATTGACTTCAGGTTATTATATTCGTATATTTAGCCGATTTTTAATCTCACCCTAACATGTCTCCTTTTTATTTCATTATCGCCCTTTCATGTCCCGGAAAATATTAACGATTTCAAAATTATTGCTTTATGGAGAAAAACAACGGAAATTCTAAACACTATCTAAGTGTATTTGCTCTTGCCATGATGAGTGTTGCGGTGGTAATGAGCCTCAGAGGCCTTCCTATGATGGCAAAAGAGGGATTGACCATGTTCTTTTACTTAATATTTTCTGCATTGCTGTTTCTTATCCCGGTATCGTTGGTTTCTGCAGAACTGGCAACTGGCTGGCCTCAGTCAGGAGGAGTTTACCGATGGGTCAAAGAGGCTTTTGGAGCACGAACCGGTTTTGTCGCGATCTGGCTGCAATGGTTACAGAATGTAATCTGGTACCCTATTGTACTCTCCTTTGCTGCAGGAGCGCTTTCTTACCTGTTTTTTGATGAAGCCCTTGCCAATAACAAATTTTTCAACATAGCAGTAATATTAATTGTTTATTGGGCTGCTACACTGGCTTCGTTCAAAGGTTTAAAGACATCCGGGAAACTAACAACCTATGGTGTCATATGTGGGACACTCATTCCCGGAGTTTTCATTATTATACTTGGGATTTTATGGCTTGTTCTGGGAAATGAAGCTGAATTCTTATCTGCAGGAGGTGTTAAATCCACCACATTTTTACCTGATTTCAGCAATTTTAACAGCATCGCATTTCTGGCTGGAATTGTCCTTTTGTTTGCTGGGATGGAAGTTGGAGCTGTTCACGTTACAGAGATGGAGAAGCCTGCAACACAATTTCCAAAAGCGATTTTCAGTGCCATGTTTATAATCATCATAGTTTTTACTCTTGGATCATTGGCTATCGCCGTTGTAATGCCCGCTTCAGATATTAACCTGAATGCTGGTATTATGCAGGGATTCAAAGAATTACTTCACAAATTCGGAATTAACTGGCTACTGCCTGTGATGGGATTACTCGCCGCTTTTGGTGCTGTAGGTGGTGTGTTTGGCTGGATCGCAGGACCCAGTAAAGGATTACTGGCTACTGCGATGGATGGCGACCTGCCACCATTTATGGCAAAGACGAATAAAAACGGTGTTCCTCAGAATATTCTGATCATTCAGGGTTGCATTGTAACTGTAGTTTCATTCGTATTTCTTGTTATGCCGAACATATCCAGCGCATTCTTTATCCTGTCTATTTTAACTGTTGCCCCATACCTGATCATGTATTTCCTGCTTTATGCCTCTGCTATCAGGTTGCGGTATACTCAGCCCGATGTTCCAAGAGCCTATAAACTTCCCGGAGGAAAATTTGGGATGTGGCTGGTTGCAGGTATCGGAATTATCGCCGTGCTTTTCGCCTTCATTATCGGATTCTTCCCACCTTCGCAACTCTCAATCGGAAGCCCAACTTTTTATGTTTGGTTCCTGATAATCGGAGTGCTGGTTTTTGTGCTTATCCCCATCATCATCGGGTACATCAAAAAACCCGAGTGGAAACAGGGCGACAATACATCAACTAGTTGAAAATCATAACGTTAAATAAATAAGAACAAAATAAAAATAATTAAACGAAAGGAAACAAAACTATGTGGAAATCAACAAGTATCGTACAACGGTTGAAAAACTTGATCAATGCAAACGAGAACTTCAAAATAGAACTCGAGAAATGTATTACAATGGCAAATTGGACACCTCCCTACAGCAACAGTCCAATCTCTGATCTTGACGGCTTCTATGGTTACCTGGATAAAATGATGGTCACAACACCTGTAGATGCAACATTCAGCAACCTGTTCCACGGGCTATATTTCATTGTCAGTCAGCGTGGCAATAAATTTCAAAAAGATCCGGCATTTGCTGATTTCAAAAACTGGATGATCCTGTTTGCTCAGCAATATGGTGCTTTCCTGAATAGCCCTCAATCAGCTAATGACTTGCAATCCTTTATTGATGATAAAGGATTTGTAATTGAAAACTTTGTAGTTCCGCCGGGGGGATTCAATAATTTCAATACCTTTTTTTGCAGGAATATCAAGCCCGGCAAACGTCCTATCGGAACGAAAACACTGGCCTATGTGAACTCTCACAACGGTCTGGCGCCAAATCCACAAGAAGATCCGAATGATATCCATAAAAACATGTGTGATGACAACGTCATAACTGTTCCGGCCGACAGCGTATTTAAAGGTTCCTGGAAAATTAGTGAAAAGAACGAGGTTACAGTATCCAAAGGAAATACCTATTCAATTAATACATTATTAAAAGAGAGTAAATATGCTGACAGATTCGCAAATGGCATATTCACTCACAGTTATCTGACTGTTTTGACCTATCATAGATACCATACCCCTGTTCGTGGTACGATTCTGGAAACAAAATTATTGACCGGAGATGTCTTTGCCAATGTCCTAAGAGACGAAAAGGGAAATCTCGGAGCAACTGATGGCACTGATTATCAATTCACTCAGGAGCGTGGCCTGTTGATCCTGGATTCACCCATAGGTCTTGTTGCCTGCTTACCAATTGGAATGGATGTTATCTCTTCCGTTAATTTCACTGTTGACGAGGGTGATTATCTGAACAAAGGTGATAATTTCGGCAACTTCCTGTTTGGCGGTTCAGATATGATCATGCTTTTCGAGAGGGATGACATAGATATCAAGGTTAACGAACTTGACAAATTGTATAAACTGGGCCAGGTATTTGGTATAGCTAAATAAAAACAGGATGTGGGAATTGCCCTTATCGGCCTAATCCCTCAATCACCTTCTTCAGCACCTCCGTTACCTCGTCGCCAATAGGGATGAGGTCCGGATTGCCCAGCATTTTCATCATTACTGAGGGATCAATGGATACCACTTCGGTTGTTGTTTCGTCAATCTCTTTGATAATCATCTTGCAGGGCAAAAACAATCCAATATTCTCTTCAGCCTGCATAGCTTCATAAGCCAGCCTGGGATTGCAAACGCCCAACAGTTTATATGGTTTCAGGTCGACACCTTCAAGTTTCTCTTCGATTTTTTTATCCATGTCAAGCTCGGTGACCACACCAAAGCCATTCTCTTTCAACAACTCTTTTACCCGAACGGTTGTTTCATCGAAATTCGCATTTACTCTTACGCTAAAGAAATAATTCTCCGTCTTTTCCTGGGCAAAAAGGCCTGTGACCGCAAAGAGGATGAAGAAGGTAAACAATAAAATTTTTGTTTTCATAATGAAAGGTTTAGTTGATGTTTATTACAAAAATCCTGCCAATATATTGAATTATGACAATATGTCCGATGAGAAATGGCAATTAATAGACCTCCAGGTCTCTGCCAACTACCACTTTTCCATCATAAACTGTTGACACCTCTTCCAGAATTTCATATTTTGTTCCTCCCCATTCCAGAACATGGTACAGGATCACCAGCTTTGGTTGGGCTTTGGATGCGATTTCCCCGACCTCAATTGTAGAAGTATGGTGATGCCGGTGGTAGGTTTTCCATTCCGGGCTCTTTTGCTCCCACCCCTTCTGATAATAGACTTCATGGATCAGGATATCGGCGCCAGTAGCATATTCGATCACCTTATCACAGGGACGGGTATCGCCGGAGAGGACGATTACCCTGTCGGGTGTTGTGAACCTGAATCCCCAGGCATTTGGCCATGAGCCGTGATCTACAGGGAAAGCCTCAACTGTTACGTTGGAGTCATGGTAAATGACACCCTCTTTAGTGAATTCATAACTGTTCACCCTCCAACCGATGTCATTTGCAGGTTCCTCCCCATCCAACCGATACCGGATATCAGCCTTATAGGCTTTCAAGATATGTTTTGTCATCTTTTTCGTGCCCTTAGGCCCATAGACTTCCAACGGTTGATTCCGGCCCATTACCCAGGGAGTAAGGATCAGATCGGGGTACCCTGTAGTGTGATCGGAATGCAAATGAGTAAGGAAAGCATGTTTCAGGTTTTTTGTTGCCAATCCTTTTACATGCCCACCATATCGGGGAGACAACGCTGCAGCCTGCCGGACCAGGCCGGGACCGAAATCAACTATATAGGGAACATCGTTTACTACGATTGCAATTGAACATCCTGATTGATGGGGATCGGGATTTGGATTGCCTGAGCCCAACATAACCACCTGAGTGATTGCAGATGGAAATGATGCAGTATAATCGGGGAACTGCTGTTCGTACCTGCCGATTAACCGACTGGCCTCCAGATGATTGCCATCCTTCTCCAAGGATGAGATCTGATTCATCAATGAATCAAATGGGATCGTTAGTTCCTTTATTATTGGAATTGATGAACTCCTGAGAAGCGTAACTCCTGGCCCGGTCAGCATCTGCCTGGTATCGTCAAATGCCTCCTTAGCCATACTGCGTGATGTTAGATCCAGCCAACTAAGAGTTGTATCGGTTGCGGCCCGTTCGGCAGGATAGATGATGTGCTTCTTCATACTGGAGTTTGTGCCACGGTATACCCAGGTAGGGAGAAACCGGATGCCGGATAGCCGGATGCCTGATGTCGGATCTTTCGTAAGCTCCAACTGCATAATCACACCGGCATCGGTGTATCTCCAGTATTGGTTGGAGAAGAAATT
>CALCGJ010000197.1 GCA_937900965.1 uncultured Bacteroidota bacterium
GGCTGGTTTGAGTTCTTCTTTGTAAATTCACTTGGGTTGCCCTTTAATGTAGGACCTGTTGTCTATTTTATCTTGCTGATAGGGTTGATCGTTTGGGGGCTGATATACACCCGGAGGAAACTAAAACCTGTAATCAATGCAATAGTACTGTCCCTCACTTTTATCCTGATCGGCTACTCCTCCTTCTTCCTGCTGGTGATCAGGAGCAATGCAGATCCACCTATCGACGAAAACAATCCGGAAAATGCCATGTACCTTCTCTCGTACCTGAACCGAGAACAATATGGCGACTGGCCATTATTGAAAGGCCAGTACTATAATGCTCCTGTTGTGGACCGGAAAGACGGCAATCCTATCTACGCCAAAGATGAAAAAACCGGAAAATACGTTGTGATCGATGAACGAAAAGGGGTTATCCCGGTCTATGACGAACGGTTCACCACTATCTTCCCGCGAATGTGGGCCAACATGGAGGCACGGTATGGGAATGAATACAAGCGATGGGGCAGGGTCAAGGGAGTCCCGATGCAGGTTACAGAGGGGGATGAGAAAAAAACAGTCGCCCGGCCAACATTCGGTGAAAACATTCGCTATTTCTGGAATTACCAGGTCATTCATATGTATTACCGGTATTTCATGTGGAACTTTGTAGGAAGGCAGAATGACGTACAAGGATTCGGCAACAAGATCCATGGCAACTGGAAGAGTGGGATCCCGTTCATCGACAGGTGGAGATTAGGCCCCCGTGATATACCCGGCAGCATGCAAAACAACGCAGATAACAGTTTCTACTTTCTCCCGCTTATTCTCGGACTGATAGGTGTCTGGTTTACCATCAGGAAGGACTATAAAAGTGCCCTTGTGATCGGTCTCCTTTTCCTTATGACCGGGATGGCCATTGTGTTCTACCTCAACCAGTATGCGCCTCAACCCCGGGAACGGGATTATGCCTATGCCGCCTCATTTTATGCTTTTGCTATCTGGATAGGATTGGGTGTGTTTGCTCTTTCAGAGTGGTTGTCAAAGAAATTGAATCCTAAAATCTCAGCCATCGTTGTTACCCTTCTCTCCCTGGCTCTTGTGCCTGCTATCATGGCTCAGCAGGGTTGGAATGACCACGATAGGTCGGGACGGTCATCTGCCCTGGCTATTGCGATCAACTATCTCAACTCCTGTGAACCCAACGCCATCCTGTTTGCCAATGGAGATAACGATACCTTCCCTCTCTGGTATGCACAGGAGGTGGAAGGGATTCGCACTGATGTGCGCGTTGTGAACCTGAGCCTGCTAAATACCGAATGGTATATTGACCAGATGAAACGCAAAGCCTATGACTCAGATCCTGTGCCTTTTTCACTGACAAAGGATAAATACCACACAGGTAACCATGATGTGACTTACCTGCTTGAGGATCCAAAACTGAAAGGGATGTATATCAATGTGAAAGATTTTTTCGATGTGATCAAAAACAACGAAGAGAGGCTGAAGATGAACACACAGGTTGGCATGATAGACTATTTCCCTTCCAAGAAATTCATGGTTACATATGACTCAGCAAAGATGGTCAGCAAAGGGCTTATCCCGGCATCACTGGCTGACAGGATGGATACCATCAGGTGGGATATCAACCGGACAGCTATTGAGAAGAACAACCTGATGATCCTGGATCTGCTGGCAACCAACAACTGGGAAAGACCAGTTTATTTTGTGATGACTACAGGTCCCGACACCTATCTGGGACTTGAACCCTGGTTTTTCATGGAGGGCCTTACATACAGGTTGCTCCCTGCCAAAGCTCTTCCTTCGGCTGACGGGCAGACCGGTGAGGTAAATACCACACTGATGTTTGATCATGTAGTGAACAAGTTTGAATGGGGGAATATGGAAAAGCCGGGAGTATACATCGATGATAACAATGCCCGCATGATTATGAATCTCAGGAATTTGATGAGTCGCCTGGCTATAGCTCTTATCAATGAAGGTAAGATGGATTCGGCAAAGGTGGTGATGGATATCTCACTTCAGAAAATGCCCGATTCGAAGATTCACTATGACTATTTTGTGCTGCCCATGGCTAACGGTTACTTTGCAATTGGAGATACCATTACCGGAATGGATATCATGAACCGGCTCAACAGGTATAAAACGGAGGAGCTGATCTATTACTTCAGTTTCCCCGATGCCGACCTCCCTGCGCTGGATATGAGCATTCAGGAGGCGCTGTTTACGATTAACAAAATCTCCGAAGCAGCCAGGGATGCTGAGGTAACGGATCTCGCTGAAGCAGCCGAAGGTACATTGAACAAGTATTACGATCTCTTCATGCAGAAAGTATATCGTAAGTGAGGAAGAAACATATAAATCGCCCGTTCATCTGTCGCTTTTTCAGCAGAGATCATCTGATCTGTGAAGTCCCGACTACAGAAAATGAGATCTTCCTTACGTTTGATGACGGTCCGGTCCCAGAGATTACCCCGGCTATCCTTGATATTCTGAAAGAGAGGGAGGTGAAGGCAACCTTCTTCTGTGTTGGGGACAATGTAGCTGCAAACCCCGATCTCTTCGAACGCCTGAGAGAGGAGGGGCATGCGATTGGGAATCACACATACCATCACCTGCATGGATGGAAGAGTCCTCCCGGAGCATATGTAGAGGATGTAACCCGTTGTGAATCCCTGTTTCAGACACACCTGTTCCGTCCTCCTTACGGGAAATTCACCCCCTCGCAATACCTGTTGTTAAAAAACAAATACCTATTTGTAATGTGGAGTGTTCTCACCCGCGATTATAGTCGCCGCGTTAAGCCGGAGCATTGCCTTGAGATTGCAATCCAGAACTCCCGCCCCGGATCCATTGTCGTGTTTCACGACAGCATCAAAGCAGCAGAGAACGTTCTGTATGCCCTCCCACGATTTCTGGATCATTTTCTTGACAAGGGATATAGGTTCAGGGCTCTTACATCATTCCCTGATCCGAGAAACTAAAGAACTCCCGATCTGTTACGATGATATGATCGAGTACCGAAACTTCGAGCAGTTTTCCGGCTTCCACGATCTTATTTGTAATGCGGATATCTGATTCACTTGGCTTGGTGTTACCTGAAGGGTGATTGTGTCCCAGGATGATCCCGGTAGCGTGATAATCCAGCGCTACTTTGAAGATTTTTTTCGGATCAACAACCGTACCTGAGATGCCTCCCTCGCTGATGCACTCTTTCCGGATGAGGCCATTGGCACGGTTCAGTAACAGGATCCAGAACTCCTCGTAAGGCTTATCCTGCATGACAGTATTCAGAACTGCAAAGGCATCCTGGCTTTTTCTGATAAATGATTTCCCGGGTGGAACGGATTCATTTCTGCGCCTGCCCAACTCCAAAGCGGCGGCAATAGCTATCGCCCTTGCCGGTCCTACACCACGATATTTCGTCAGGTCCTGGACTGTAAGTTTTCCCAATTCCATAAGATTATCCCGGGCCCCTTCCAGAATCTCCTTGGCAATCTCAACAGCCGACATTTCATGTGTTCCCGATCCGATCAGGATCGCTATCAGTTCGGCATCACTCAGGGCGTGCCTCCCTTTCAGCATAAGCTTTTCCCGTGGACGGTCCTCCTCTGCCCACTGTTTGATTGTTACATGTTTTGAATACTTTTGCATCTTTTTACCCGTTAATCAGGAAATAGGGCAAAAGGTTATATGTCCAACTGCAAAAAACTTCATCATGGGAAAAGTGGGCCATACATTTATTGATCTGGAAGAGGTTGACTCAACCAACCTATATGCAGAAAGAATGTTACAAAAAGGGTCTGTAGCAGAGGGTACAGTGATTCTTGCGAAGTTTCAGACTGCTGGAATGGGCCAGGACGACCACCAATGGGAGAGTGCATCCGGACAAAACCTTACTTTTTCAATTGTCCTTCATCCCAGGTTTTTGTCACCCGGGCGCCAGTTTCTCCTCAACAAGGTAATCTCTCTCGGTGTGTTGGACTTTTTGGCAGATTATGTAGAAGGAGCAACCATAAAGTGGCCAAACGATATCCTGATCGGATCAAAAAAGATTGGTGGAATCCTGATCCGGATTAATGTGGAAGGAGAGTCCCTGGAGACTGCCATCGTGGGCATCGGGCTCAACGTCAACCAAACGAAGTTTGATCCTAGCCTTACACAGGCTGCTTCGTTGGTTCAGGTTCTCCATCAGGAACTGAAGTTAAAAGAGGCACTGATTCTCCTCTGCAACGCAATAGATATGCGATACTCCCAATTAAAGAACAACAACAATGAGCAACTTAAATCCGATTTCCACCAAAAATTATTGGGGTACAAACTGGAGAGGAAGTTTGTCGTCGATGGACAACAGATTATAGGAATCATTGAGGGTGTTGATGAATTTGGCCGGCTGCTTGTGATCCACCCGGGAGAACCGGTAAAGGCTTATGCACACAAGGAGATCGAATACTTGCTTTCGTAATTCGTACTTCTAACTTCGTACTTCTAATTATAGCGTTTTCCGAATGTAAAACTCAGATAGAGTGTCAGAAACAGATTCTGCTTAGGGTTATAAGCCATGATCGGAATACCTACAGGAGAGAAGTCGAGGCAGGCACCTGCTTCAAGAGCTTTCGGACGTCTGTTTTTATTCCCGAATTCGAATTCCAGCCCTGCACGTGCATAGATGCCAGGATGAAATTTTAGCTTCAGAATCCCGGCAAGCAGGGATGCCCGTCCGTAGATGTCATCAGCAAAATGTTTTTCAGGGTCGTAACGCTCCTCCTTAAGTTCGTATTCACTCTGGCTGATCGGGTATATGATGTAAAGATACATTGGTTTGGCAAAGCCAACTGTAACACCGCCCATCCAGAGGATACTTAGCTGAACTCCGCCCCAATATGGTTTGCGGTTCAGGACATATTGCTGACCAGTGCCAGCACGAAGGAATGAAACAGAATTCTCTTTCCCATAAATATAGCTCTTGGCATTGGGATAATATGGATTCAGGACACGGATCTCCTTGGCCGATTTATAGGTAGAGTATTCTGTTTCCCACATCCATAGCCTGAGGGCTGTCCGGTTTGTTCCATAGCGAAATTTCAATCCCCATCCGTTTGTGTGAATCAGGACTCCAAGAGCCCACTGTTTTTCAGTCAATACATAATCGGGCAGTGTATCAGGCTCAGGCTGGTACTGGGCTAGCGCAACGTTACCCAGGATACAGATTATGGGGACGAGAATCAAGATCAGATATGCCTGTACTCGTTTCATTTGCTGAAGAGCTGGTGTAGGAATACAAAGGTAATTATAAAATGGCAAAAAAAAGTAGGGGCAATTGATGAATTACCCCTACAAATTATATCACAGACGAATAATCTGTTAATGTCGCTCCATCTGGTATCGGCTTCGCTCTCCGTATGCAGCACATCGCTGGCCGGAGCTGCATGAAGAGACAATCATGCCAACTACTACGATCGTCAACATGGTTATGACGACTTTTTTCATATTTTTGGTGGATAGACTCATATCAAGCGATTTGGATGCAAAATTACGTATTTCTATGTTACTAACAACTTTTTTCAAGAGTTATTGCGTAAAGTTATTAACTGGCAATCGTTCATAATTCTGGCATGGATAAAATCAACCCATTAATTGAGGATAGTTGGAAGATAGTACTCAGCGATGAGTTCAACGAACCCTATTTTGCTTCGTTGAAGCAATTTCTTGTAGAGGAAAAAAAACGTTTCCGTGTGTTTCCTCCCGGTTCATTGATCTTTAATGCATTTGCACATACCCCTCTTGAACAGGTGAAGGTTGTGGTAATTGGCCAGGATCCATATCATGGATTCGGGCAGGCACACGGACTCTGCTTTTCGGTTCCTGAAGGAGTCCCTCCACCTCCCTCTCTTACTAATATTTTCAAGGAGATTAAGGCAGATCTGGGCATTGCTGCACCAGCACACGGGAATCTCACCCGGTGGGCTGATCAGGGGGTATTGTTACTGAATGCAATGCTTACTGTTCGTGAAAATCAGGCTGGTTCACATCAGGGCAAAGGATGGGAACAGTTTACCGATGCAGCAATCAGGGCTTTATCGGAGAAACGGGAGGGGTTGATATTTCTGCTCTGGGGAAATTACGCCATTGCAAAGAGAGCACTAATTGACTCCTCGAAGCATTTTATCCTTACCGCCTCTCATCCTTCTCCTCTGTCGGCATCCAGGGGATTTTTCGGATGCCGGCATTTCTCGCAGGTTAATGCGCTGCTGAACCAAATGGGAAAAGAGGAGATCGACTGGAGTTTGGGCTAATGAGAACAGGCATCTTTATCACTTACCAGTTTATTCTCCAGAAAAAGTGTGACAGCATTTAATGCTTCCTTTTGCCGTGTGATATAGATCTCTTTCCCTGCATGGGTAAAATCTTCCTGAAGCCTGTATCCCATGCCCCCGGCTATGACAACCTCACAATCTGCCAGGCCGTTAAGGATTCGGCTGTGAGAATGATGTCCATGCTGACCAGCATGATGATCATATTCTTCTCCGTGACATTGACCTTGTTGTGGCCCACATTGGTGTTGCTGACCTGGTACATGATGGGTTAAGGTGTTGAACCGGTATTCTGTCGATAAGATTTTTCCGTCTGACACCTGGAAAATGATAAATCCCCGTGTACGTCCAAAATGAGGTGCTAATGAGAAATTATCATTACTTGGAATTGCGATCTTCATTGTTTTTATCTCCTTTTTTTTTATTTATTATTTGATGATGATAGCTGCCTTCCCTGACCATACCTCGTCATCTCTTGATTGTCTGTTTTCATAGTATAATCTCCTCCTTCGATGATGATTGCTTTTCCCAGGACAAACGCTGTTGCAATGCTTCTCCTGGCCTGGTCGTAAACCCGGGAAAGTGTCGACCGGGAGATTCCCATTTCATCTGCCGCTTCGGCATGGGTCCTTCCAAGATAGTCTACCAGACGGAATGCTTCGAATTCCTCCAGGAGCAGGATAACAGGATCCAGATCCTGTGTGGCAACCCCAAATGGTCTGTATCCTTCTATTTCAGGATGATTGGCAACGAACCGCTTAAATTTTGGTCTGGGCATGCGAAACAAAAGTATTGGTAATAATGAACATATGTTCAGAATAGTGTGTGATAATTGTCACATCTTGTGCGTTATTGTTACTTATAATTCAGAGAATACCTAATTTCGTAGTATTGAGAAAAATCATTAAAATATCTAACGAATGAACGCACCAATCAGGTCAACCTGGATTGCTATATTTGGCATTCTATTTCTAACAGCTTTTATTTTGAACGGGTGTAAAAAAGAGGACCCCGCACCGCCCACTCCACCTGATTTTGGTGGAATATCCATCCAGTTTAATCATGTGTTCAACGGAATCCCACTTGTACTTGATTCACTTGCATGGAGTGATGATTTTGGTAATGAATTTGAAGTCAATGAGTTGCAATATTTCATCTCAGATGTTCGTCTGCATTTGCATGGAGGAGGTGCTTATCAGATTGGGTCATCGGATGGCATTCACTATGTTGATGCCCGTATCCCTGCATCACATCAGTGGTATCCTGGGGATCAGATCCCTTCTGCAACATACGATTCTGTTTCATTTACGTTTGGATTAAGTGCGGTTAAGAATCTCTCAAACCGGTTTCCTGATCCACCTGAGCGGGATATGTTCTGGCCTGAGCTTCTCGGGGGAGGCTATCACTATATGAAACTCAACACAAAATGGAAAAATGATTCGGTGCCTGAACTCAGACCATTTATGATGCACCTGGGAATCGGTCAGATCTATGATCTTAATAAACCGGACTCGATCATCGGCTTTGTCCAGAATTTCTTTTTTGTCAAATTGGATAGTTCAGCTTTCACGATTGAAGCCGGAAAGCAGAAAGCCCTTGTGATCACGATGCATCTGGATCGATGGTTTGATGGCCCACCAAATGCTTTCAACCTCGCCATCCTACCCCAGGGTATCATGCAGAACCAACCATTGATGCATGAAGTTTGTCTTAATGGACGAGGAGTGTTTACCTGCCAACTGCCAACTGCCAACTGAGAACTCCACTTATGAACCGAATAACACTGTATATAATCATTTTCCTGGCACTTTTTTCCTGCAAAAAGAGTGATCCGCCTGTCTCCTCCTATCAACCAACTCCTTACCAGATCGTGATTCCATTCCGCTTTCCGACACAATTAAATATTCCGGACGACAACCCCATGACTGTTGAGGGAATTGAATTGGGCAGGATGCTCTTTTATGACGGCCGTATTTCGGGTTCTGCTCATCCCGACTCCATGATGACCTGTGCTACCTGTCATCTTCAATCCCGCTCCTTTGAATGTGGTATTGACCATCCAAAGTATACAGGAGGACATCCTTTCGGTGTGACAGGGATTCCCACTCCTCATTATATGATGCCAATGATCAACCTGGTGTGGACCCACACAGGTTATCTCTGGAACGGCAAAATATATCCTGATAATCCGGCACCCGGTATCCGGCATCTGGAGGACCTGGTTTGGATGGCTATCATTGCCCCACATGAGATGAACAGCGATACCAATAAGGCAAAAATATTGATCCAGAGCATTTCAGGCTATCCGGAAATGTTCCAAAAGGCATTTGGGAGTTCGACTGTGACAGTGAGAAATATGGGGAAAGCAATTGCCCAATTTGTTCGCACCCTGATCAGTGCGGATTCTAAGTTCGACAGTTATCTCAAGGGCGAAGTTCAACTGATGCCCAATGAACTTAATGGATATGTCCTTTTCATGACTGAGCAAGGGGGAGATTGCTTCCATTGTCACGGTGGAGAGGGGAATCCACTCTTTACCACAAATCTGTTTTACAATAACGGAAAAGATTCTGTGTTCACCGATCCTCGTGACCGGTATCAGGTTTCGGGCGACCCAAGTGATATCGGGGCCTACAAAGCTCCCACTCTTCGTAACCTGATTTTTACTGCTCCTTATATGCACGATGGAAGATTCAAGACAATCGATGAGGTTATAGACTTTTACAGCTCAGGGCTGGTTTGGTCCCCATACGTCAACCCCCTGATGCACCATATTTCTTCCGGAGGCAACCAGCTAACACCAGCTAAAAAAGCAGACCTGAAGGCGTTTCTGCTAACCCTGACAGACAGTTCCTTTGTGAACAACCCTGCTTTTGGGATGCCCGATTTACCGTGAAAATAGTAATTTTACATTTTGCATTTTACAATTGAACTGATCCAGTGATCGTATTCCCCAACGCCAAAATAAACCTCGGCCTTCATGTCGTTGAAAAACGTACTGATGGCTTTCACAATATCGAAACGGTGTTTTACCCCGTCAACCTCTGCGATGCACTCGAGATCATTCCAGGTGATCAGGAAAAGACTGAATTCACCATCTCCGGTTTACCTCTCCCAGGTGATCCGGAAACAAACCTGGTGATGAAAGTGGTAAGATTGATGACAGATGCCGGATCCCGGATGCCGGATACTCCCCTCCCTTGCTTCCGTATCCACCTCCACAAAGTCATCCCCAGCGGCGCCGGTCTGGGTGGAGGCTCCTCAGATGCTGCTTCTGCATTGAAGCTTGTGAACGAACTCTGGAAAATGGATTTGTCAGTCCCGCAACTTCAGGATCTTGCAGGACAACTGGGTAGCGATTGTGCCTTCTTCATCGAAAACCGCCCGGTTTTTGCCACCGGAAGAGGGAACATGCTTGAGCCAATCGAACTGGATCTCTCAGGATACCAGATCGTAATCATAGTGCCACCTGTTCATGTCAGTACCCCTGAAGCATACAGGATGGTCTCCCCCGCCAAATCCGTTCGCTCCCTGAAAGAGATTATCCGGTTACCTGTTGAGGAGTGGAAAGACAACCTCAGCAACGACTTCGAAAAGCCGGTCATGAACAAATACCCGGTGATCCGTGAGATCAAAGAGGAGTTGTACAACAAGGGAGCCCTATATGCTGCCATGAGCGGTAGCGGGTCAGCAGTGTATGGAATGTTCAGTGGGCAGGTGGCAGTTGGCAGTTTGCAATTCGATCCCTCATTCTTTATCAGCCGAAAGCTCCATCAGGCGTAGCCTCCATCAGCCGAAGGCTCCATCAGGCGCAGCCTCCATCAGGCGTAGCCTCTATCAGCCGAAGGCTATTACTTCGGCGTTTTCCACAACATAAACACCGCTATCACTGAAAAGAAGATATTTGGTAACCAGACAGCCAGCATTGGCTGGATGCTTCCAAAGGTTCCGAATACTGCTGATATCTGCATAAAGAGGATGTAAAAAAAGGTGAGGGCAAGGCCTAACCCGAGGTGATATCCGATGCCTCCCCTTACTTTTCTTGAAGATACAGCCACTCCGATCAGGGTGAGAATGATAGTCGCGAAGGGGTGGGCAATGCGTTCGTATTGTTTGACCTGGTAATGGATCACATCAGGATCCCCGCGAAGGAGTTTTTTCCCTATCACCTCCTTGAGTTTCACGTATCCCAATACTTTGATCTCCTCAACATCTTCAATAAAATCTCCTGGTTTGATCGGCAATAATGTATCCATGCTCAATCCCTTGGTAATTGATTCCTCCAATCCATTTATTTTTCTGATAAAATATTGGTCGATTTTCCATTTTCCAGTAAGCGTATCAAAAGAGAACTTATCTCCTTTGAGTTTATATTTTAGAGTTGTCCCGTCAAACTCCTCCAGGGAAAACTTCCAGCCGGAGTTAGTTTTCAGGTTGAAGTTCTCCATGAAAATGAAGGTTCCCGGACTTATTTGCTTATGGACGTTCATGTCGCTGAATCTCTTTGGATCACGGATATATTTGTTCTCAAACTCAAACATCGTCTGGTTGGTGTAAGGAATGATAAAATTAGCCAGTAAGAATGAGAGAAGTCCAAGTATCATCGCTGAGACAAGAAATGGAACCAGCATCCGCCAGAAGCTGATCCCGCTGCTGAGTATGGCGATGATCTCGCTTCGGGATGCCATCCTGGAGGTAAAAAAGATAACGGCGATAAAGGTGAGTAAATAGCTGAAGAGGTTGATGAAATAGGGGATGAAATTCATGTAGTAATCGAAGATGATCGCTCCGAGAGGGGCGTCATTTTTAAGAAAATCATCTATCTTCTCCGAGATGTCAAAAACGATCACGATGAAGATTAACAACAACAGGGTAAAGGCAAATGTACCCAGGAACTTCTTGATGATATATAGATCGATCTTTTTCACAGGTCAGAGTCGTTGCATTAGTTGAATCACCATCTTCTCTTTCCAGCTCCGGAAGTTCCCACCCCGGATTTGTTTGCGCGATTCATCCATGAGCCACATATAGAAGCCCAGGTTATGAACTGTTGCAATCATAGCCGCCAGCATCTCTTTCGAAATAAAAAGGTGCCGGAGAAATGCTTTTGAATAGTCCTTATCAGCAAATATATCGCCTTCCGGATCCAGCGGGGAGAAGTCGTCCCGCCACTTTACATTCTTAATATTGATGATCCCCTGACGGGTAAAGAGCATGCCATTCCGGCCATTCCGGGTAGGGATTACACAATCGAACATATCCACACCAAGCGCAATGTTTTCAAGTATGTTGGCTGGCGTTCCAACGCCCATAAGGTATCGGGGTTTGGAAGCCGGAAGAATTTTATTGACAGTTTCTGTCATCTCATACATCACCTCAGCCGGTTCACCAACCGATAATCCGCCAATGGCATTCCCTTCCGCATTACATGAAGCAATGAACTCAGCCGATTTTTCACGCAAATCTTTATATACACTTCCCTGCACAATAGGAAAAAGGCTCTGGTTATAGCCATGGGGACAAGTAGTTATCGCGAAATGGTCAATGCAGCGTTTCAACCATCGGTGGGTCCGCTCTGTCGACTTTACTGCATAGTCGTATTCACAGGGGTAAGGAGTACATTCGTCGAATGCCATGATGATGTCAGCGCCCAGGGCACGCTGGATATCGATTGCCGACTCGGGTGTAAAGGTATGTTTGGAACCATCGATGTGCGATTGGAAGACCACACCGTCCTCCTTGAACTTTCTGATATCGGCCAGAGAGTAAACCTGGTAGCCGCCACTATCGGTCAGGATGGGTTTGCTCCAGCCATTGAACTTATGAATTCCACCGGCAGCCGAAACAATATCAGCTCCTGGCCGAAGATACAGGTGGTACGTATTTGAGAGCATGATCTGGGCTCTGACATCCTCCCGCAGCTGGTTCATGTGGAGTGCTTTAACCGCTCCGGCAGTCCCCACAGGCATAAAAAAGGGAGATTCAACAGTTCCGTGATCGGTTCTTAGCGAACCGGCCCGGGCAGAAGATCCAGGATCTGTATGAGTGATTGTGAAGGTCATGAATTGCGAAGAATCTTCTCTTTGAATGCTCTGAAAAGCACAGATATTAACTGTTGTCGCAATTTTTCGACAAAGGTAGGGTTTATTTTAGGAGATTGAATAAATTTGCCGTTACCACCTGTTAAATCTTGTTAAATGCCAGAAGCATTCGTAAACCCAAATCCGTTACTCTTCTTCCTCTTTATCCTCTTTGGATTTTGTTTCCTGGTGCAGATGGCATTTTATTGGATAATCTTTTTCAGGGTTGGAAAAAGGTATAAGCCACAAGGCACGAGGCATGAGGCATCAGGCATGAGGCATGAGGCATCAGAATCATTCGTAACTCGTAAATCGGACATCGGAGATTCTCTTAAGGGGGTTTCTGTTGTCATTTGCGCCCACAATGAATACCACCATTTGATTCATACGTTACCTCAGATCCTTGAACAGGATTATCCGTTATTTGAAGTTGTAGTGGTGGATCATGCCTCTGATGATGATACTGCGTTCCTGTTGTCGGAACTGACAGACAAATACAAACACCTGAAGGTTGTATCAATCAAAAAGGATCTTAACTTTTTTACCGGGAAGAAGTTTCCACTTTCAATCGGGATCAAATCAGCAAGTCATGAGATCATCCTACTTACGGATGCCGACTGCCGTCCCGCAGGCAACCAATGGATCAGGTTAATGCAGGAAGCCTTCATAAACGATAAAGAAATCATCCTTGGATATGGAGCTTATGAGAAGCGTAAAGGGATATTGAACGCACTGATCCGATTCGAAACTGTGCAGGTGGCTATCCAGTATCTCTCTTTCGCAATGGCAGGTATTCCATATATGGGAGTCGGACGGAACCTTGCTTACAGGAAGAGTCTCTTTTATCAGGAGAAAGGTTTCATCTCGCATTACCGTATCAGCAGTGGTGACGACGACCTCTTCATTAACCGGGTGGCCCGAAAGAAAAATACCGGTGTGCAGAGAGATCCGGGGGCTTTTACCTATTCAGAGCCCAAAATATCGACCGGAAAATGGTTCACTCAGAAGAGACGTCACATGACAACCGGGTCTCATTACAGGTTTATACACAAGTTTCTGCTTGGATTGTACAGTTCAACACAACTGCTCTTCTGGCTATTTCTGGTTCTGCTTCTTGCCTGGAACTTTGCCTGGTTGTTTGTTTTAAGTGTACTTTTGCTGAAATGGGTAAGTCAGTATGTGGTTGTTGGACGGTGTATGAACAGACTTCAGGAAAAGCAACTAATTGCGTGGATCCCGCTGCTGGAGTGGGTAACCCTTCTCCTTCAGATAGTGATTGTAGGATCGAACTTTATTGTCAAACCCCGTAAATGGAAGTAGCCACTCATCTTACCGAAAAGGCACGACGCGATTACAGGCTAGTCATTAAAGCCCGCGAAAACGGGGATCAGAAAGCGTACGCGGAGCTGCTGAATAACTATCGGGATTCTCTCTATTTCCTACTTCTGAAGATGACCAATAACCCTACTGATGCTGAAGATCTGACAATCGAAGCATTTGGGAAAGCCTTCAGGAATTTGCATCAATATTCTCCCGAATTTGCTTTCAGTACCTGGCTCTTCAAGATCGCTGCAAACAATTGTATTGACTTCCTGCGCAAATCCAAGCGAATCATATTTGCAGAAAATCCGGGTGAGAACAGTGGCAACAGTGATGATTACCCGTTCAACATGGTCGCTACTACCCTGAGTCCGGAAGAGAAAGTGATTGAGAAACAGAAGATAAAACTGATGCATGAGGTTGTGGAGAAGTTGAAGCCGCACTACCGCAACCTGATCGAGCTACGCTACTTCAAAGAGTGGTCCTATGAAGAGATCGCTACAGAGCTTGACCTTCCGCTTGGAACGGTTAAAGCCCAGCTTTTCCGTAGCCGGGAGTTTCTTTACCAGATCCTCAAACATCAGGAAGAGAAGATTTAATCTTTTTTTATTGTGAACTCAAATGTAGAGCCTCGCCCGGGTTCCGTTTCCAAGTTTATCATCCCTCCAAGTCCTTCAACCAAAGTTTTAACTGTGGCAAGACCAATCCCCGTGCCTGTCCTGCCCTCTCTGTCCAGCCTGGATGTCGTTTCAAAAATCTGAAAAATCCTCTCCCTGTCTTCATCCTGGATTCCCGGGCCATTATCTTCTATAGTGAAACGAACAGAGTCGTCTGTTTCCAAGACACGGATGGAGAGTTTTATCACCTCTTTATCATTGTATTTAATGCCATTCGTTATTAAATTGATCAGGATCTGTTCCAGTGCTATCCTGTTAGCGAAAACAACGATCTCATCATGAGGCAATGTGTAAATTACTTCGTTTCCGGCATCAACCAGTGTAACAACTTTTCCTATTATTTCACCTATATTTAACTCCTCTTTTTTAGCAGATATCAGGTGAGTGTTTTTGCTGTGCTGTAAGATCCCATCAATGAGAAGAAGGAGTTCTGTCGACGAACTTCCGATATGACCGATGAATTCCTTTACTTTTGGTTCCAGACCGGCTGAGTATTTTGATTCAATAAGGTCGGTAACCATTCTGATATGTCCTAATGGAGACCGTAAATCATGTGCTGTCACATCCGCAAACCGGGTTAAGGCATGGTTTTGTGATTCCAGTTCATAATTCAGGGTTTCTAATTTATATCTATTCTTTCGAAACTCGAATAATTTGATAACCTGATTTGAGAGTCCCTCAAGGGCTTTCAATTGAGTCTCATTCAGATCATTAGGCTTATCATCAATGACACACAAAGTTCCCAGGGAAAACCCTCCAGGATTAACAAGGGGTACTCCTGCATAAAAGATTATATATGGATTACCGGTTACCAGGGGATTATCATGAAACCTGATGTCCTTTCTTGAATCAGGCACTATCAGGATATCATTCTGATTGTTGATTGCGTGTGCACAGAAAGCAATGTTTCTCGGTGTTTCAGTTGAATCAAAGCCATAGTGGGATTTAAACCATTGCCTTTTATCATCAATTAAGCTGATCAGCGATACAGGAGTCTGACAAATCTGGGAAGCCAGATAAGATATATCTTCATACTCTGCTTCTGGTAGGGTATCCAGGATTGAATACTCCTTAAGGGCATGTAACCGTTCGGTCTCATTCTCTGGTATTGCCGGGAGTTGCATCTATTAGGTATTATTGATGCAAATATAGACAATTATTTATAATTAGTCTAAATATTTTTAAACAATTAACAGAGAAAAACAGGGTATGTATTTTCTTTCTTTGACAATCAAAAAACCACAATTTTCCTGACAACACTTTCTTTGTTGGAAAAGAACCGGAGAAAATAGATCCCTCTGCTTCTCCCTGCAAAGTTGAGTGTGACTGATTGCATGTTACTGGCGTCTCTTTCCTGAAGCAATTTTCCCGATTCATCAACAATCTGGATAATCATGCTCTCAAAGGATGTTAAAAAGGTGATCCGAAGAATATCCTTAACGGGGTTGGGAGCTAATGTTATCAGGCTTCTTATGCTCTTTTCCGGAATGGCTGAGATGTTATTATTTGCGGTGATAAGCCAGAGTTCCGGATCCAGTAGCACAGAATCAACCTGGAAGGGGATTGAAATGTCGAAAACTTCACCTGAAAAGGTATTGTCCAGTCTGATAATCGTGTCTTGTGTCAGGTTTTTAAGTTGGATGGGCAGTGCTAACTCAAAAAATGGTACTGATGGGTGTGACTGTGTTTGACTTATGGCAATGGATAGAGTATCTCCCGTTTGGGTCCAGTTTATCTGATAAGAGGGGAAACCCTGTCCGGTGTACCAGTCGTTGAAATACCATGTAAGATCCTGGCCCGAAGTGGCTTCAAGGTGCGCTTTCAAATCATGGGTACGGGCAAATCCATAAGTAAGGTTCGGGTCGTACAGGTAATTGTTGACCGCTGTGAAGAATGCTAAATCCCCGATAACCCATCGCAGTTGATGCAGGATCATTGCCCCTTTGGCATAACTGAGCCTGGAGTTGAAGATACGGCTCACGCTGGTGGTGTCATCACACCATACGGAGCCATCAGGCTGACTGGTTACCTTGTCGATCCTGTTTCGTTTAAATGGCATCCACCACTCGCCATTAAACATGTGTTCATATGTGAGTCCAGAGAGGTAGGTGGCAAATCCTTCATTCAGCCAGATATCTTCCCAACTGCCACAGGTGACCATATCGCCAAACCACATATGGGCCAGTTCGTGTGCGACCAGCTCATGCCCGAACGAACCCATGAAACTAAAGGTCTGATGCTCCATTCCACCGCCCCAGTTAAACTGGCAATGGCCGTATTTCTCATTGGCAAAGGGATAAAGTCCGAACAGGGTGTCGAAGAGTTGCATGACCGGGATCACACGCGGGGTTTGGGAGGCGGCTGAAGCAGAATCTTCGGGATAGACGTAATTCAACACTTCAACCAGGGTGGATTCAAACGGGACCCAGTCGGAATAGCTGGCATAGTTGGTTACTGCCATGCAAACCAGGTAGGTGGCGATCGGATAGCGGTGTTTCCAGTGACATGTCTTGTCATTTCCACTGATCACCTCCGAAACCAGGATGCCGTTACTGGCTCCTCTGTAAGCAGCAGGACTGGTAATGATGACATCAATGGAGTCGGCCTTGTCGGTGAGGCTGTTTTTACATGGCCACCAGTCACTCGCTCCGTAAGGTTCCGAGAGGGTCCACATTACCGGCACTCCTTCGTGCATTTCGGTAGCGAACGAGCCAAATCCAGTGGTAGGTGGCACACCATGATAATAAACGGAGACAGAGTCGGGATCAAAGATGTTAATGGGTGCCGGCAGAGGGATAGTCAGCATTTCATCTGCATGGATAAAAGGGACAGAACTGGTATGGTATTTCACTGAATCAACTGTCAGGGAATCACTGAGATTGAACCGAATGGTATCAAACCCGGCAGAGATCGGCGCAAAATAGGTGGTTATCTCTCCCCGGATGTAACGTTGAGCAGGATCGACATGCCAAACACAACGATGATAATGTATATCGTAATCGGTGATCAGATTACCGGTTGGCTGATACAGTCTGCCCAGGTTTGCCTTCATCTCCATGGCTGCTATTTCATCAAGCTGATCGAAGGGTAGCTTCTGTTGCGCTGTCACAAAAAGTGTGGCAAAAACGAGTATGGTTGATAGCTTGAATGTAATCCACGATTTTTTCATTTCCGGCTTTTCAATTAATTAATATCAACTCAAAGTTACGATTTCTTTCGACTCAATGCCAGATGCACTGTGAATAGTGTTCGTATATTCTTTTTCAGTTATCTTTGTTCTGTGAGCTTCACAATCGACAAACAAACCCTGGAGGATCTGGAACTTTTTTCCAGGTCCAAAGATCAACCTTCTGTTTTTCGGTTCTTTGCCGATGTCAGGACACATGGGGGAAAACTGGCTTTGCAACACATGATGCAGTCCCCCTCCAATGATCCTGAATTTTTGCAGAAACGAGTGGACCTCATCCGGTTTGTTCATGACCAACAGCTCTGTTTCCCATTCATTCCGGGGGAAGTGGATCATCTGGAGCACTACTACCTGCCCCTTCACTCCCCACCGTTGCATGATAATTATATTGATTCGGCGGTTGATTGGTTCCGGAGTAAAGTTAAACCGAACAACAATTATTACCTCGCATTCAGGGGAGTACATTTTGTCAGAAACCTGATTCAGGTACTGGATGAGTTTTGTCGCGAAATTGGATCAGATTTCCCCGAGTTCTATCTCAACCTGAAGCTTGATATTGAAGGACTTCTTCAGCAGAAGGTATTCAGACAGTTAGCAGGGTATCACCGAAGGTTAATCTCGTTTCGTCAGATCAACCATTTTGATTATCTCCTGAGAAGTAAAGGGAAAGAAGAGATCAGAAAACTGTTGAACTACGTATATCAGATTGATGCAATTGAATCGGTTGCCCAGGTGGTCAGAAACCGGAACCTCGCTTTTCCTGAGTTCCTACCTGGTGAATCAGAGGACATAGAGATCAAAGGTTTGTATCATCTGTTTCTTGAGGAACCCGTTCAGAATGATATTTGTATCGGTGAAGGTAAAAATATGTGTTTCGTAACAGGCCCGAATATGGCCGGAAAATCTACTTTCCTGAAGGCTGTCGGACTCTGCATCTACCTAGCGCATATCTGATTCCCTGTTCCGGCGAAATCAATGAAAACGGCAGTTTTTAACGGATTGAGTACTACCATAAACCTTCGTGATGATCTGAACCTGGGTTACAGCCATTTTTATAGCGAAGTGCGGAGAGTTAAAGAGGCTGCGACCAATATCCGGGAGCAACAGCGGATGGTGGTCATCTTCGATGAGTTGTTTCGGGGAACAAATGTCAGAGATGCCTTCGAAGGATCATTATGGATCATCAATGCACTCCTTGAGATACCCGATTCCCTGTTCTTCATCTCAACACATTTGATCGAAGTTGCCGATAAGATCACCAATCCCGGAAGCGTCTTATTCAGATATCTGGACATCACAATGGAAGAGGACCAACCGGTCTATTCCTATTTGGTCAAAGAGGGTATCTCGGAAGAACGACTGGGACTATTGATCCTGAAGCGGGAGAAAATCCTTGAGCTACTTAAACCGGAATGATTGTGTTGATGTCTACTGATAAGTAATAATGTTTAATTCCCTTGTCTTTGCCAATCAATGAGTTATTATGCCTTTTCATTTAGATTCAACATCTTCCCGGTTAAACCCTATAAGCCTGCGATTGGACTGATCATCCTGTTGCTGGTTTGATTGCTCAAGTTGCTTTAGGTATTCGAATATTAACAGGATTTGCTGATCCTGTTCAATGTCGTTCTTTTGTAACTGATCGAGTTTTCGCAGAATCTCTGTATGAGTCTCGAGCAAATGACGCATTTTGGTAAATACCCGAATAATCTGGATGTTTACCATGACAGCTCGATCACTGTGTAATACACTTGAAAGCATTGCCACACCCTGTTCTGTAAAAGCATTAGGTAATTTTCTTGTACCACCCCAACTTGATGTTCCAGATTGGAATATCAAGTCATCGAACTCCCATTTTGTTAACTGGAACATAAAATCATCAGGAAAACGCCTTATATTCCGTTGCACTGCTTTATTTAGATTCCCGGTGCTCACTCCATATAGGGTTGCTAAGTCCACATCAAACATCACTTTCTGATTGCGGATCAAATAAATTTTACTCATGATCACTTCCGCTGGAACTGTCAGTTCATTTTCTTCATTCATGGAAGGAAATTTTAATGGTTGCTGATTCCATTTTGACATTAATCGGGTTTAGTAGTAAAAAGTAATACAGAGTGGTACATGTTTTTCTGAATAAATTTTCAAACAGGAAAACCCCTTTGCAATTGGAAGTAATGATGCGCAATTGGCTCCGCCGAGCTCAGCTTTGCTACGGTTCATGACAATCCGTGTGCAATTCCTTTATATTTGTAGTCGTAAACGTTTTTCCATATGACATTCAAAGACCAAATCCTCCAAGGAATCCCCGATACGCTTCCTACGCCACAGCCTTATGATCCCAATGCCAACCATGCTCCGGTACGGAAAGATATTTTATCCCGTGAGGAGAAGCAACTGGCACTGAAAAATGCATTGCGCTATTTCGATAAAAGGCATCATGCAGTTCTGGCACCCGAATTTGCCGAAGAGTTAAAAAGTTTCGGACGGATTTATATGCATCGTTTCCTGCCTGCCTATGAGATGTTTGCCCGATCGATCTCCGAATATCCTTACCAGTCGATCCAGGCAGCCGCCATCATGCTGATGATTCAGAACAACCTTGATCCGGCAGTGGCACAACACCCCCATGAGTTGATTACCTATGGCGGGAACGGGGCTGTATTCCAGAACTGGGCGCAGTACCTGCTCACCATGAAGTACCTGGCGGAAATGACCGACGAACAGACTCTTGTGATGTATTCGGGTCATCCGATGGGATTGTTTCCCTCTCACAAAGAGGCACCCCGGGTGGTGGTCACCAACGGCATGATGATTCCCAACTACTCCAGCCAGGATGATTGGGAACGATACAATGCCCTGGGTGTAACTCAGTATGGACAGATGACAGCAGGATCTTACATGTATATTGGCCCGCAGGGAATCGTTCACGGAACCGCCATCACGGTACTCAACGCAGCCCGGAAGGTAACCTCCGACGGCATTGCCGGGAAAGTGTTTGTTACTTCAGGTCTTGGCGGGATGTCGGGGGCACAGGCAAAAGCCACTGTCATTGCCGGTGGGATAGCAGTCATCGCAGAAATCAACCCCAAGGTAGTGAAGAAACGGCATGAGCAGGGATGGGTTGATGAAGTCTATACCGATCTCGACAAACTGATACACCGAATGATATCTGCCCAGTGTGGTCGTGATGCCATTTCACTGGCTTACCATGGAAACGTTGTGGATCTCTGGGAGAAATTTGCTGACGAGGAGCTTCAGGTGGAACTGGGTTCCGATCAAACATCTCTGCATAATCCCTGGGCCGGAGGTTACTATCCGGTAGGATTGACCTTTGGGGAGTCAAATGAGCTTATGGTAAAAGACCCTGCGAAGTTCAAAGAGGAGGTGCAAAAATCGCTCAGAAGGCAGGTTGAAGCCATTAAGAAGCTGACTGACAATGGAATGTACTTCTGGGACTATGGCAATGCGTTTCTCCTGGAGGCATCCCGCGCCGGGGCGGATATTGTTAAATCAGACGGAACCTTTATTTATCCCTCCTATGTTCAGGATATCATGGGACCGCTCTTCTTCGACTACGGATTCGGGCCATTCCGGTGGGTGTGTACCTCGGGAGACCCGAAAGACCTGCATATCAGCGATGAAATAGCTGCGGCGGTTCTGGATGGGATAGCTGCTACCGCTCCTAAAGAGATTGAAATGCAGCTTCGGGATAACATCCACTGGATACGGGAAGCCGGGAAGAATAACCTCGTAGTTGGTTCGCAGGCTCGTATTCTTTATGCCGATTGTGAGGGACGTTCCAAAATTGCTGCAGCGTTCAACGAAGCAATCCGGGATGGCAGGATTTCAGCACCAATCGTGATTGGACGGGATCATCATGATGTATCCGGCACAGACTCTCCTTTCCGCGAGACCTCAAACATCTATGATGGCTCCTCATTCACAACCGATATGGCTATTCAGAATGTCATTGGTGACAGCTTCCGTGGAGCAACCTGGGTGTCGATTCACAACGGTGGCGGGGTAGGCTGGGGCGAAGTGATCAACGGAGGCTTTGGGATGTTATTAGACGGCACGGAGACTGCGGACTGGCGACTTCGAATGATGCTCCACTGGGATGTCAACAATGGAATCGCCCGCCGGGCCTGGGCCCGGAACGATGAAGCGATCTTCGCAATTCAACGTGCCATGAAAGATGAACCTCTTTTACAGGTTACCTTACCTAACCTGGTTGATGAAACAGACATCAAAGATCTGTTTTCTTGACAAATGGCATAAACAACTCGATGAAACATACGTTATTGGCTAGGCAATTTTCGCGTTAAAGAATAACTTTGCTTCGATACCATCTGGACCATGTAACCATAAACAATCTGATATGAAATCTTATTATTATCTTTTTGCAGCCATGATTCTTTTTTCTATCATTGCCTGTAAGCAACAGATCAACGTGACCTATCCCGAAACAGCAAAAGTTGACACCGTTACTAACTACTTTGGAACAATGGTAGCCGATCCTTACCGTTGGCTTGAAAATGACACTTCTTCGGAAACCGAAGCCTGGGTCAAAGCAGAAAATGCGGTGACTGACGCCTATCTGGCACAGATTCCCTACCGTGAGAAAGTTCGCGAAAGACTCGAAAAGATCTGGGACTACCCCAAATTCGGTGTTCCTTTCCAGGAGGGGAGTTACTTCTTCTATTTCAAGAACGACGGCCTTCAGAACCAATCAGTTCTTTATATCAAAAACGGCATCGAAGGAGAACCTGAAGTGCTGCTCGATCCAAACTCATTCAGTGAAGATGGTACAGTTGCTTTAGCGGGTCTTTCTGTATCCCGCGATGCCAGATACCTGGCCTACAGCACTGCTGCCAGCGGATCAGACTGGAACGAAATTCATGTGATGGAGATAGAGGGACGTAAAGAACTCACGGATCTCCTGAATTGGGTGAAATTTTCGGGGATGTCATGGGAAAAGGATGGCTTTTACTACAGCCGGTACGATGAACCTGTAAAAGGGTTAGAGTATTCGAACAAAAATGAATACCATAAAGTCTTTTACCATAAAATTGGAACCCCTCAGGCCGAGGATATCCTGATTTTCCAGGATCCAAAGTATCCGCAGCGGAACTACGGTGTATCGGTAACTGAAGACGAACACTTCCTGATCCTTTACCAGAGTGAATCAACCAGTGGAAATGCATTGTACTATAAGGATCTCACCAGGAAGAACAGCAAATTTCAACCCCTCGTAAAGGGGTTTGAGAACGATTACTCCGTTGTAGACAACCTTGGAGATCAGTTGCTGGTAGTTACGAACTACCAGGCGCCGAAAAAAATGCTTGTTATGATGGATCCCACTCAGCCTGACCCCGATAAATGGAAGGTTGTGATCCCCGAACAGGAGGACGTTCTTGGTTCGGTTGACCTTGTGGGCGACAAGATCGTAGCTGAATATATGCACAAGGCATCCAGTAAAGCAATGCTCTTTGATTACAATGGAACTCAGGCAGGAGACATTGAGCTCCCCACGGTTGGAACCCTTTCAGGTTTCAGTGGGAAAAAGGGGAAGAATCTGGCTTTTTATGGTTTTACCTCATATACTTTCCCTACAACCATTTTCAAATATGATGTTGCTGCTAACCAGTCTGAGGTTTATATCAAGCCGGAGCTCGATTTTGACGCGGATAAATATGAAGTCAAGCAGGTTGAGTATCCAAGTAAAGATGGCACCATCATCACCATGTTCATTGTTCATCAGAAAGACCTGAAAATGGATGGGAACAACCCAACCCTGCTTTATGGTTACGGTGGCTTTAATATCAGTATGACTCCGGGCTTTAGCATCACACGACTGGCCTTTATTGAGCAGGGGGGTATTTATGCCGTTCCAAATCTCCGGGGTGGAGGTGAATATGGAGAGGATTGGCACAAAGCCGGCACACTGGACCGTAAGCAGAATGTATTTGACGACTTCATTGCCGCTGCCGAATACCTTATTGAAGAGAATTACACCTCTTCTGAGAAGCTGGCTATTATGGGCGGCTCCAACGGAGGACTGCTGGTTGGTGCCTGTATGACCCAGCGCCCCGAACTTTTTAAGGTTGCGATCCCTGCCGTAGGTGTGATGGATATGTTACGGTATCATAAGTTCACTATTGGCTGGGCCTGGGCTACCGATTACGGTACGAGTGAAACCGAAGAGGGATTCAATTATCTGATCAAGTATTCCCCGATCCATACTATCAGGGATGGTGTTAGCTATCCTGCTACCCTGGTAACTACTGCCGATCATGACGATCGTGTTGTGCCGGCACACTCATTTAAATTCATCGCCCGGTTGCAGGCGGCTGATGCAGGCCCGAATCCTGTTTTGGTGCGCATTGAGACAAAAGCCGGCCACGGTGGCGGAAAACCTACCTCCAAGGTGATTGAAGAGTATGGCGACATCTGGTCGTTTATGTTCTGGAACCTGGGGATGACGCCGAAGTTTTAACCCCTAAATCCCCTGAAGGGGACTTACTTCCCTTCGCGAATGACCCCACCTTAATCCTCCCCTTGAAGGGGAGGAAATAAAGCCCCCTTTAGGGGGTTTGGGGGCAAATTATTTTATACCCCCACCCAACCTTTTCCCATTTAGAGTTGTCATGTTATTATATGGCAGGGGCAATGTGTAGGGGCGACCTGCCAGGTCGCCCCTACACATTGCCCTTAGAAAAAAGTTATTAACAACGTATAACCTTTCGGGGGTAAACCGGATTAATGTCCGGAGGTAAATCGTATGAGACCCTTTTCAGATTCAAAAATCATTGACGGGATTGTTAACAAGCGACCTGAAGTAATCCATTTTATGTACAAGGATTATTTTCCGCTGATCCTGGCTTTAGTTGAAAAAAATTCCGGCACTCTTCAGGATGCACAGGACATTTTTCAGGAGGGCCAGATGGCGCTTTACCTGAGGTGCCGCGATCACGAACTGGTGCTGAATTGCGCCCTGCGGAGCTATTTCTATTCCATCTGCCGGAATCTTTGGTTACAACGACTGGAGAAGAAGTACAGGCTTGTATATGAGCCTGATCTACTGGTTAATGAAAGTGTAGCCAAATATATTACGAAGGAAAGCATTACCCGGGAACAGAAACTTGTGCGCCATAGAATTTTCTGGAAGCACTTCAACCAACTTCCGGAAGATTGCCAGAAGGTGTTCCTGATGTATTTCGACAAGGTTCCGTTCAAGGAGGTAGCTGAAAAGCTTGGATTTACAGATGAGAACTATGCTAAAGTCCGGAAGTATCTCTGTAAGAAATTATTGATAAAACGTATTAAAAAAGATCCTGAATATCCAAATTGTGTTGATCATGAATAATCACGAAGATATATATGAGTGGATCTCCCGCTACAACGAGGGAGACCTCAAAGGAGAGGATTTGAAGAGATTTCTTCAGATCCTTGCATCCGACCCGGAGATCAGAGCTGATACAGAACTTGACAGAGAGCTAACCGAGTTTTTTAAGGACAGGGATCTACTCGAATTTCTGAATGTTCTGGACCAGGTTAAACGTAATAAAAGACAGGGTTTTGGTCTTAATTGCCTTCTTCTTGCGGCTCTGCTTATCATTTTAGTCTCGATTAGTGGCTTCTGGGCTTACATGAATCCGCTAAGAACAGGTCACCCAAGGATTAGAGAAAGTGTAGTTGTAACAACAGATGTGGAGTCCACTCAATCTCAAGGTAAAATAGAGCCGATCCTTCGAAAGTCTCCGGGATACCCTGAAATTCTGATTGGGAGTGATATAAAGGATCTGAATCTTCTGGCAGCCAATTTTCAACCGTTGAATTACATGGAAGGAATGGTCGGTATAGTTACCCGGACTGGCCAATTCAACTTGTTATCTCCTGAGAATATGGTCATGTTGGTTCCAGGAGATACAATTCAGTTTCATTGGAAAAACAGTGGAGAAACCGATCCCTCTTTCGAAGTAATTAATAATCGGGGTGAAATTATTGTCAGCCGGGAAGTCATAGCCGGAGGTTCATTGACTCTCCCAACCCACTCCTGGAAGGAAGGTCTTTATTACTGGAAGTTCTTGCTTCAGGAGAATCTGGTTAGTGTTGGAAAAATTACCATTAAAAGATGAGGTCTAATTTGAATTTTGGTCGGTTTATAACACCAACCCTGATTATCTGTCTTTTTGTCCGGATGACCGGGCCCGCACAGTCTTTTAACCAGGTTGATTCAATCGCTGTCTCAACGGCACTCTTCGATCATGGAAACATTCTGCTTCTGAACAGGAGGTGGGATCCGGCACTACTGGCATACAATAATGCACTAAAATACTCATCCGATGAGATTCAGCAGGCAAAGATCCATCAGAACCTCGGCTCTCTTCATTTTCTGCTGTCTGATTTTCAAAAAGCAACAATTCATTTTGAATACGCTTTTCACATGCTCAAATGGAAATTATCAGAGACAGAACATCTCGCGGAGATATGCCTGAACCTGGGTTTTACTTACATCGAAAGGGAGGAGCTCGGGCAGGCATCGAACTGGTTTGATCTGGCAGCCAAATACAAACCCTCTGATTCATTCTTGTGGCATTTACGCCTTGCCCTTGGAACGGGAAATGTCCTTTTTTCCAGAGGAGCATATCGGGAATCTATGGACATATATAACCAGGCTGTCGAGAACTGCACTTCAGTCGTGCCGGTTTTTGAAGAAGAGGTATGGATCAGGAAAAATCTGGCCTGGAGCTTTCATGCACTGGGAGAACTTGATTCGGCCAGTCTGAAGCTGGATCAGGCACTCGAACGGATCAACCTATCAGCCGATAAGGATAGTTTCTCAGTTCTGGAGATCCTTTTGCTGAAAGGACTCTTGCTGAGCTTGTCCGGAAAAAAGCTGGAAGCTCTGCAGGTGTTCGATGAGGCACTCGATCAGGTTAGCCAAAAACAGTCTCTCCCAGCTGACTCCATGGATCAATCTAACAGAGTGGAAACAATAGATGTGTTAAAATACAGGATTTTGCATGAAAAGGTCAACGTTGAATGGAACCTTTCAGACTCGATTGAGCCGGACCTGATTGAAATCCAAAGAATGTATAATGAGGTTCTCATGATACTGCAATTGGGAGAAAAACTGGCAAAAAACAGTTCGTTGAGGAGATTGATTGCCATGGAACCTGGAATACAGTGTTCTCTGACCGGAATAGCTGTTGAATTACTTTTATACATGAAAAGGGATACCACTTCCGTAGTCAGTGAGATTGTCAGCCTGATGCAGAGGTTGACCCGTTTCGAAGACCTTTGTTATACCGATTTGGATGATAGGATTGGCATCCTTCCCGATTCCCTGAGGTCAGGCTTTAATGGATTGAAGAGTTATCTTTTCAAACTTCATAAGCAACGCTTTATGGAGTCTCATGATATGCTGAAGCCAGAATCGGAACTGGTCAGGGAAAGAGTCATGACCCTAAACAAACTTTTTGGTTTCACAATGGGGAATGCAGATGACAAAGGAAACAGTTTATTGGACTGTCTGAATGATTCTGATCCTCATGTTGCTCCAATTCTTTCCGGAATCCGCTCACTCCTGCATCAGGATGAAGCGTTGCTCAAATACCTTCTCTGTGACTCAACTCTTTTTACAATTCTGCTTACGACCGATACTTGTGCTGTCTTGAAAAGTGATGTCGGGAATGAGTTCAGTTTGCAAATAAAAGGCTATATAAAGTCGTTAAAAGTACTTGATCCTCCCGGTTTTGTTAAATTCAGCACCAGGTTGTATCATCAACTTCTTGAACCGGTTGAGGCATTTTTAGTGAATAAGAGATCGCTGCAGATTATTCCCGACAGACATTTTATGACACTCCCATTTGACGCGTTGATCTGTAACCATGGGAATCAGTCACAATACGTGGAAGAATACCTGATTCACCGATATGAAGTAGGGTGTTATACATCACTCTCCTCGTGGTACAAACTGCGCAATAATCTTACTAATATCAACCAGCATCGCACCTATGAGTATGATTTTGGAGCTTGTGCCCCGGAATTCTCAGGGGGAGAAGCAATCTCATTGCCGCATGCCAGGCATGAAGTGGAGAAAATCTCCAGACTGTTTCGGTTAAAAAACAGGAAAATCAAAACGTTAACGGGAAAAGAACTTTGCACGGAGTCTCTTCTTTCGTTAGCAAGTCAATCACGAATCGTTCACCTGGCCACACATGGATATAAGGATCCGGATCATCCGGAATTTTCAGGATGGATGATGCCGGGTGATCCGTCTCCGTCACCACATATGTATAATCGCGAAACCAGGCTTGAGTTAGGGTCACTCCAGACCCTTCAACTGAAGAGTGAACTGCTTGTTTTTAGTTCCTGTTCGGTGGGACCTGAATCAGGGAGAAGTTGGTACAGAATGACTAATTTCCCTTATAACTTCTTCCGTGCCGGGATACATCATATACTCTTCTCGTTATGGAATGTTTCGGATAAACATACAAATCAGTTTATGGATACTTTTTACCGGAATTATTTAAACGGAGATAGTTTTTCGGCAGCGCTTCGGGCAGCGAAATTACAGATGCTCTCTACACCCGAAACGGCTTTCCCAACAATTTGGTCAGTCTTCGTGCTGTTGTCTGATTAGGGGGTTTTCACCGCAATCGTTTCAATCTCCACCAGCGCTCCCTTTGGCAGCCCAACTGCAGCGAATGCTGCGCGTGCAGGACGGTTAACAGCATAATACCGGTTGTATACCTCATTCATGTCACCAAAATGGTCCATGGTAGTGAGAAGGACAGTCGACTTCACAACATCTTCATACGTGTATCCTGCAGCCTCCAGGATGGCTCCTATGTTTCTCAGAACCAGATCGGACTGGGATTTGATATCTCCATCAATCAGTTGCCCTGTGACCGGATCAATAGCAATCTGACCGGAGATATACAGAGTTCCGTTAATCTCCGTGGCCTGACTGTAAGGCCCAATCGCCTGCGGTGCTTTATCAGTTTCAATAATTCGCTTCATCTATGGTTTTTTTGAAAATCGTGAATCGTGAATCGTGAATCGACTCTGAAATTCGTCATTCGACATTCCTGCTCATTCATGTCATTAGTTATAGTCTCTAAAGTCTTTCTTCTTATTCAGCTTCAAGTCCTGCAGCATGCTGGCTTTTACATTGATTGAAAAGTTCCATTGCTGTTGAGCTCCTTTTGGAACCCATCCAAATGACATCTCCCAGCAGTGGAGGTCGCGGTAAATATTAACAGAGGTATAGCCAAGTTCATTACTGGTGAAATCCCATCCGGTTGTCAGGGTGATTTTCCATTTGGGAGTGATGTTGAGCTGCCCGTTAAAGCTCAGGGTTTGAATGATCTTGGGCACCCGCTTCTCTTGTTTATGATCCCAGGCTGCTGAATACCTGAAGTTATAATTGACACTGAAACTCCAGGGGATGTCGAAATCTATGTAATAGTCGTAATACCGCTGCAGATCTTCCTGTTCCATTTCAGTACCCTTCGTAGCCTTTTTCTTCTTTCCGACTTTGTCGGACGACAAGCTATAGTTTAACCCGATATCCCATGTGGTGTTATCTAAGCGCAGCAACCGGTGGTTTACCTTCCACTCCGAGGCGTTTGTACGCCTGCCCAACGAGTCCAGGGCATAAGGATCCCAACGGCTCGAATATTGAATATTAAGACCTTTGAAGATAGTTGTCCTTCCCGACATCGAGATCGTTGACCAGTTCAGGGAATCTTTCGCTATGTCGTAAGAGGCTGAGATCACAAAGTTGTCAATTAGTACAATTTTTTTCGTCCCTGTTATGGTATCTTTCCGGTTTCGTACTTTAATCTCAAGATTGTTACTTAAACTGAAGGTAACCAACCCCGACTGTTTACCCGGAGGGCCGCCATAAAGGCTTCCCTGAAAGATAGAGTATTTTCCGGGTGTCGAGTTCGTGTCATTTTCGATCTCTTTGTAATAGCCCCACATCGGAGCCCCGAAGTTTGGTGTATAGCTGAATGATACCGCCGGTGTCAAAACATGTCGTATCGCTTTAACGGGACCACCTTTGAACTGAAACATCCCGTAAATCCGGGTATTGATAGATGAGGAGAAGTTGAAGTCGAAAGCATTCTTGAACCCGTATATTGTATCAGTCTTATAGTGAGCAGCGTAGGTAGTGTCGGGGGTAACAATGGAATCAACATATGATTTTTTGATATAATTGAAATACATCTTATCGCGGATACTCAGACTGTTGGTAAAGTTGATGAATTTGAAGATCCGCCAGGTCCCTGAAATAGGAATATTGTGCCGGATGCCGTTTTTCATATCCTTGTACCATCCCGGTTGGAAAAGGGCAGAGTCGTAAGTATTATACCTGTTTTCGAGATCGAGGTTGTATTTCAACCCGATCTGCTCGTACCACTTGAGTTTCCCGGACCTTAATTTTTTTCTGAACGGGTAAAACTGATTAACGGAAAATGAGATCTGAGGAAAACCAAAATTGATCTCTTTGGTGATGGTATTCTGACTGTGGTTAAAGTTCAGGTTGAGGAAATATTTTCCCGCGAAACTTGTCGAATAGTTGATACTTGACTGGAAGGTGTTGGAGAGGTAAGCTTCGGTACTTGAAGATGGATTGTATTTGTTGAAGGTATTGCTTACAATGTTGACATTGGCTGAGAAGTTGCTGTTGGGCCTGGCTTTCCTGTCCTGGTTGTGTACCCATCGGAATTCAAAATCCTCCCTTCTCTGATAATCCGGAGATCCCTTGAATCCCAGTAAGTTGATAGCATATCCAAGTTTTAACATCCCATTGTATTTATACCTTTTCACATAATTGAAAGTGGGTTTGACCGCCCAGCTTCCCCTGGAGTAAATGTCGCCGAGGATCTTCAGATCCATGTATTCGTTGATAGCCCAATAATACCCGCCATTTTCAAGGAAGAAGCCGCGGTTGGCCGACTCCCCGTAGGTGGGGATAATGATCCCCGACCGCTGGCCGGTCCGGTTGGGGAAATAGCCAAAAGGGATGAAAAGAGGAGTGGGGACTTCCGCAATGGCGAGATAAGCCGAACTCGTTACAATCTTGCTGTTTGGGATGACTTTGGCTTTGTTGAACCGGAATTCGAAATGAGGATGTTCCTCATTGCTGCAGGTTGTGTAAGATCCTTGCTTGATATAGGTGACATCATCGGCCATCTTTTTCACGACCTGTCCATGCAGATACCCTTCGTCCTGTTGTGTGAAAACCCTTCTGATATACCCTTTCTTTGTTTTGTAATTGTAGTTCATGACTTTCGACTTGAACTGCATATCCCCCTGGGTGAACTCCGGAACCCCGATCTCTTTGTCGAGTGAATCACGCGACCCGTGGGCGTAGATCATGTTTTTCGGGAAGTCGATTTCTATGTAATTGGCCTTTAAGTTGATATCGCCGTAAGTGATATCCCCCAGGTTGTATAGGTACATTCGCTGACGTTTGATATCGAAGCGAAGAGAATCTGCTGATTTGTAGTCAACTTTGGCATCAAGGGAGCTTTTTTTTTCAGACAGCAATGAAACAGAATCCACTCCAATTGTATCTGATACAAGGGAGATGGAGTCGCTGGTTGAAATCAGGCTGTCAACAACGTAGGTAATAGAGTCACCAACTGGCTTAAGAGTATCAGGAATAACTGGCATGATTGTATCCTGACCCTGCAGAGAGCATGTAAAAAGCAGGAAAAGAGGAAAAAAAATAGGCAGGAAACACCCGATTCTTGTTAATATTTTCGTTAACAACTTCTGTGGCAAGGTTGCTGATTAAATTCTATCTTTGTTCTGGAATGTCTTTGCTATCCGGGTTTCAAAGCTAAAGAAAATAATGGTTGACACACTCTTTTTAAGATACTTTAACAAACTATGGAGACAAGCTGCATGGATCATTGGATCTTTTATCCTGATCCTGCCGACCTCTTATTGCCAGGAGCAAAATGCCATCAGAAAGGTGGTTATTGATGCCGGACATGGAGGTAAAGATCCGGGTACGGTGGGGCGCCGCACCCAGGAGAAGTATGTAGCACTTTCTATCGCCCTGAAAGTTGGAACCCTGATCCAGCGAAACTTCCGGGATGTTGAAATAATCTACACACGTGACAGGGATCGTTTCATTGAACTGCATGAACGTGCTGCTATTGCTAACCGGAACAAGGCAGATCTCTTTATTTCTATCCATGCTAATGCGAATAATCTTAAAACTTTACGTGGAGCTGAGACCTATATTATGGGACTTCACCGCTCACAGGCAAACCTGGAGATAGCAAAACTGGAAAACGCGGCAATCCTTCTGGAAACTGATTATACGGCAAAATATGAAGGATTTGACCCCAACTCTGATGAGTCATATATTACATTCAGTCTGTACCAGAACTCAAACCTGGAGTTAAGTTCCCGGTTCGCGGCGGAGATTCAGGAACAGATGAAAGACCGGGTGGGGCTGGCCGATCGTGGTGTCAGGCAGGCAGGGTTTCTGGTTTTATACAAGACCACAATGCCCAGCGTTCTGATTGAGGTAGGTTACCTGAGTAATATGGATGAGGAGAATTTCCTGATCTCAGAGAGGGGCCAGGACTATATCGCATCCGCTATATTCAGATCATTCAGAAACTATAAGAACGAAGTGGAGAGCCAACAAACAGAGACTCGGTCGTATACTGGAAATCAAAGCATTCCCGCTGCTTCATCTGCCAATAGTGAGGTTATTTTTAAGATTCAACTGGCTGCATCTCCGGATAAGATAAGCATCTCTTCTCCCCGGTTCAGAGGTGTAAACGGAATTCAGGTGTATCAGCACAACGGGATGTATAAATACACTTACGGAGAAGAGAAGGATATAGATAAAGCCAAACAGTTGCAAACCAGGATGCATGCAAAGGGATTTTCTGATGCTTTTATTGTTGCATTTTACAAAGGCAACAGGATCTCTCTCGACAAGGCTAAAACCCTTCTGGGATTGTAAGCATTTTTATGAAATTTTTGTATATTTGAACGGATTCTATACCAAGATATCATATGGCCCCTAAGAAATACAAAATACGCAAAGAAATCAAAGTAGGAGCGTTTTTTCTAATCGCTCTTGCTGTTATGGTCTGGGGAATCATGTACCTCCAGGGCATTGAGATCCTCAAGAAGAATCGTATCGTTTATGCGGTCTATGACCGTGTCAACGGATTGGTTGCTTCCAACCCAGTCACCATTCAGGGCATGAAAGTGGGTCAGGTAAGGTCACTTTATTTCTCACCCGATAATCCAAAAAAGATCATAGTCGAATTGTATCTGAGTAATATAACCTACCCGATCCCTAAAAATTCCATTGCCAGTATCTATAGCGCAGACCTGATGGGATCAAAAGAGATCGAGATCCTTCCGGGTGATTCCCCTGAAATGGTTCAGACCGGTGATACGCTGATGGCACGAACGGAAGCCACGCTTGGAGAGGAGGTCAATCAACAATTGGCTCCGCTCAAACATAAAGCAGAAAATCTGATCAGTTCTATCGATACCCTGGCTACGATCCTTCAACAGGTATTGAATAAAAACACTCAGGCGAGCCTGATTGATGCTATTGAGAATATTAAATTAGCCATTAACAACATTACACACATGACGTATGCTGCAGATACATTGGTAAGTCAACAGAAATCAAATCTCGCACGTATTATTACGAATGTGGAGTCAATCAGTCTGAACCTGAAACAGAATAACGACAACATAACCAATATCCTGGAGAACTTCTCCAATGTGAGTGATTCCATCGCAAAACTCAACATCCCGACAACCTTTATCCAGGTTGATCAGGCGGTTAGAAATTTGAATGAGGTCATCGCAAAGATCAATAATGGAGAGGGATCTGTTGGCTTACTCGTAAACGATACCTCTCTCTATTATGAGATCGATAAAGCCGCCCGCGACCTCAACCTGCTCCTGGAGGATATCAAAGCAAATCCGAAGAAATATCTGCACGTTTCGGTGTTTTGAAACCCCTAAATCCCCTGAAGGGGACTTGCTCTGCTTCGCAGAAATTATCCTCCCGAAGGGAGGAGTAAGCCCCTTTTAGGGGGTTTGGGAGTAGATCTCTTCCTTTGACTTCGGCTTCCGATCCCCCTGCCAATTGAACCCTTTAAGTATCAGATCGTATGGGGATATCTCATTTTCGGGATATAATGATCCGGATGGGTTATCAATATACGTGATCGTTTTAATATCATTGTCTTCGACAAAAATCAACATGTCGCTGGCAAATAGTTTGTTAATCCCAATCAACGTTCTGTCCTCTTCACGAGCGAAGTAGACGGTCTCTGAGTTGCCAAACACGTTGATCTTATAAAGTTCGTTCTTATCAAAGTGGGCAACCATATCCTTCCCCTTGATCTGGTTGTATCTGGTGGAGTCATCCATGGAAATGATAAATGCTGATTTATACATAACCATTGAATCCAGCTCTCCGTTCCTGATGGTGATGGTGATTGTGTCGGCGGTAAGCTGGTTTTTCCCCGACCAGATCACCGGACTGTCATACATGAAAATGGTTGAGTCGGATCTGTGAAATGCAAGTGAGTCGCAGGCTCCCTGAAGATCTTTCCTGAAAAATTTAACCTTGTAATAGGCAAGCATCGCCCGGATCTGCTGCTGATCATCACCGGGATCAAAATAGGCCATGATTGTGTCGCCATGCATGAAGAGGGAATCGTTCTTGTCAATCATGATCCCTGTTGCTTTGTTTGTCATGAAGCCTCTCCCTCTTTTTCGTACCAGTTCCCCATAGTTTCCGGTTATGGCAAAATTTTGAATGGTATCCAGCAGCATGGCATTATTAAACACCTGGCCATATCCATTGACCCGTTCGTAGTAAATCGTGTCACCGGTTAACAGTTGCGCTTCATGATAAATCCGGGCACCGTAACGTAATCGTGCGATGTCTTTCTGGGTATCGTACCATCCGTCGATGCAGTAAATAGAATCAACTTTATCATTTGATACGATGGTTGATGGTCCGAAAAAATAGACGATCTCCGTCACTGTATTGTACATCAGCGTATCAGATTTCATATAGTAATCCGGGTTGATCAGGATCACCTTCTTCTTGAAGAAAAACTCTTTGACACGTGTGTAATAATAGCCGTATTGACTTACCAGGCAGTTATCATCGCTCACGATTTTGCCCCAGTTATCGTACCAGGCTATCTGGGTTCGCCGGTCGAAGTCGAGACTATCAGTGGTCAGAATAGTTTGATTATCAACTAATTTAACATTTCCCCATACTTTGGCAATCTTCGTGTTACCATTATATCGCAACGAGTCTCCGTAAAGGTTTAGGGTATCGGAAGCTTTGATATGAACATTTCCGTAAGCCTTAACTTCGTTTGTCATATCGTTCATGTAGGCACTGTCACAGAACAGATATCCCGTATCATGCCGGAGAATGACATTCCCAATGATCCGCTGGATGTCGGGACCGATCGCTTTATTGTATTCCCATGTGTCTGCCTGTTCCAGGACAATTTTAGTAGTATCCTGAGCCTGAATGATGCCTGATTGCCAGATGCCGGATGCCTGTAACAGGAGTAAGAGGAAAACATTTCGGATAATAGAGCGTAGCATAGTGATTGTGTTCACTGCAAATTTCGTCTTTTTTCAACAATCAGGAGTGTATAAGGCCGGGTTTTAACTTCTTTTAACGGATTCATAAGATGCAATATAGATATCAAACGGCTTTCTTGTTCATTAACTCCTGTTTCCCTACTTTTGTGTCTTCTTCCCAATTCGTACAAATAGATGAAACGACCCACACTTGATCCTCTCCTAAACTATGAGGAAACTCGCCAGGCCATTGGATATGTTCCCAGAAAAGAAGCTACACAGAAAGACTACGAACGCATCGGATTTATGTCGGGTCTGGAGGTTCACCAGCAACTGAAAACAAAAGAGAAGCTTTTCTGCCATTGTCCGGCCGGGATCTTTCAGAAACCTGATGAATTTGATGCCGAAGTAATCCGCCATATGCGTCCCACTCTCTCAGAACTTGGGGAATACGACGGGACCGCCCTGATGGAGTTCAAGACCAGGAAAGAGATTGTTTACCGCATCAGCAACAAAACAGCCTGTACCTACGATATAGATGATACTCCTCCGTTCCCGTTAAACAGGGAGGCACTGGATATCGCGATCGAAATATCCCTGATGTCAAAATTAATGATTGTCGGAGAGGTACATATCACCCGGAAGCAGTATCTCGACGGAAGCATCCCTACAGGTTTTCAACGGACTGCTATCATCGGAGTAGAGGGGGAGATACAGCTTCGGAACAAAAAAATCAGGTTGATCCAGCTTAGCCTCGAAGAGGACTCCTGCCGCGAGGTCTCCGATATCGGGCATCAGCGAATCTACCGTACCGACCGCCTTGGGATGCCTCTGATCGAAACTGTAACCTATCCCGATTTTAAAAACCCTGATGAGGTGAAAGAGGGGGCCGATTACATCCGTTTCCTCAACAGAAGTACGGAAAAAGTAGCTACCGGCATTGGTTCTACCCGGGCCGACGTCAATGTAAGTTGCAAAGGAGGGACCCGTGTGGAGATCAAAGGGGTTGCCCATAACCGCTGGATGCCTGAACTTACCCACAATGAAGCATTCCGGCAGTTTGCATTGCTGCACATCAGAGAGATCCTGAACGTAGGTGTTCAGAAGCCTGGGAGCTGGAAGATGAACTCCATTAAAATCTCTGCAGAAGATCTTGTTACTGAGGTTCCTATGGTCAGTAAGATGGCTTCCAACGGATATCCGGTCTATATAATCAACCTGCCTCAATTTCAGGGTATCCTTTCCCACTTCCTGCAACCGGAGAAGACTTTCGCTGATGAGCTGACCAACCGTTTGAAGGTGATCGCCTGCATCGAAAAACCCAATATGCTTCATTCCGAGATGTTCGAAGATTCCGTGGGGGAGGAGAACTGGCAGAAAATCCGCAATATGTTGGATGCAGGGGAAGAAGATGCCCAGGTGATTCTCTGGGGCCCGGAAGCCGATATCCCAACTGCCCTGGAGACAGTTGAAGAGAGATGCCAGATGGCTTTTTCCGGTGTTCCCAATGAGACCCGGAAGTCGTTTGAGGATGGAACTACCATTTTCGAACGTGTACTCCCCGGTGCCGACCGCATGTACCCCGATACCGACACTGCACCGATTCCACTGGTCGATGCGGTGATTGATGAGATGGCAAAAAGACTGCCGGTGGTTACCTTCGACCGGATCACACAACTCCTCAGCTGGAACGTACCGGAAGATACGTTCACCTACATCCTGAAGAATAACCTGATGCCATTGATCGAAAAAGTCATGGACAATCTCGGCATCCCGGCGAAGTTTACTGCCAACCTGCTTGCCCATAAGCTGAACCATATGGAACGCCAACTTGGCCCTGTACCTGGTTTTGCAGCAGATAAGGTATATGAACTGCTTGCTTTCCTGAAATCGAAAAAAATGGATTTTGCTATCGCGAAGAAGATGTTATGGGTTGTTTACAGGCATCCTGAAATGGATTTTGAATCCGTGCTGACTGAAGTGAATTTCAAAGAGGCTTCACTGGAAGAAATTACAAAGATGATTCCTTCTCTGGTTAAAGAGTATCAGGAGATAAAAACATCAGCTAAGGATGGAGCCGGAGTTAGCTGGATCATGGGACAACTGAGAAAGAGTGCGCTTGGGAATGTTTCATTGAAGGAGTTGAGGGAGCTTATTTAACCCCTAACCCATTGTTAACCCCTAAATCCCCTGAAGGGGACTTGCTCCTCCCTCCGGGAGGAAAATTTCTGCGAAGCAGAGTAAGCCCCCTTTAGGGGGTTTGGGGGTAGGAAAAGATTACTGAAAATAAAAT
>CALCGJ010000198.1 GCA_937900965.1 uncultured Bacteroidota bacterium
AAGTTCCGGTCAGCATGGAACCGCCTCTTAACAATGAACCCGAAACCACCCAACCTCAAACCAGCCCCCGGCAACCCAGCCCCCGACAAACCGGGGCATCCGAAACCGTTAACTATGCTGTAATAGTGGGAGCGTTCGGAGTGGAAAGCAATGCACAGAGGCTGGTCAGGAAACTAAACCAAAAGGGAGTCAAGGCAACTATCTTTGACCGGTCATCCCGAGGCCTCTCCAGGGTTGCCGCCGGAGTTTTTACAAACCAGGCTGAAGCAGTCAGAATGATGAGTACCATGAAAACCAGCGGATTTCCTGGAGCCTGGATACTGGAAAAATAGGTTAAGAGTGGCCAAAAAAAAGCTTATCCATTTTACCGAAAATATTTCGTTCCCGCATCTTTTTCAACCTCGTTATGCTGAACTTCAGCCGGAGTTTCGGTTAAAGGGAAGGTGGCGGGAAGATTTTTTTCGAAACAATCAGCCCATCACACTTGAACTCGGTTGTGGAAAAGGTGAATATACAACTGGGCTGGCCAGGGAGTTTCCGGAACGAAATTTCATTGGGATAGATATCAAAGGTGCACGGTTATGGAGGGGATGCAAAACGGTTGAGGAAGAAGATCTGAAGAATGTAGCTTTTATCCGATCCCGGGCCGATCATATCGAGAATCTTTTTCAGCCAGGTGAGATCGGTGAAATATGGATTACCTTCCCCGATCCTCAACCGGGAAAAGAGCGAAAGAGACTTACTGCTCCTGTATTTCTTAAACGTTATCAACGGATTTTAAAACCTTCAGGTATCATTCACCTGAAGACCGACGACAGGGAGTTTTACAACTACACCAGGGAAGTACTTAAGGAGTATCAGGCGGAGATCCTGCTGGCAACCGAAGACCTTCACAATGTATATAAAAATGAACCGGTTGCGCAGATCCTAACCTATTATGAATCAATCTGGCTGGAACAGGGGAAAAAGATTGCATACCTCAGATTCCAATTCAAAATTCAGGATAAGAACTAAACGAAAGATACTATAAAACATACAGTTATGACTAAGATTATCAGACTTTTTACCATTATTTCTCTACTCACGATTCACCACTCACTCTCTGCCGATGAAGGGATGTGGATCCCCCTGCTTTTAAATAAAAACATCGAGCAGATGCAACAGATGGGTTGGAAATTATCAGCCGAGGATATCTACAGCGTTAATCACTCCAGCCTCAAGGATGCCATTGTGATGTTCGGCCGGGGTTGTACCGGTGAGGTGGTCTCTCCCAACGGACTTCTGCTGACCAACCACCATTGCGGGTTTGGGGTTATCCAGCGTCACAGCTCCCTGGAGCACGACTACCTGACCGATGGGTATTGGGCGGAATCAATGGAGAAAGAATTGCCAAATCCCGGCTTGACAGTCACCTTCCTGGTGTGGATGGAAGATGTAACATCACAGGTTCTCGATGGCGTGACCGACACTCTTTCGGAGAAAGAACGGGAAACACTAATCAGGAAAAATGGGCAGACTATTGTGGATACAGCTGAAAAGGGAACCCATTATAATGCACGCGTAGTTCCGTATTTTCATGGGAACCAATACTATCTCTATGTGACAGAGGTATTCAAAGATATCCGGTTTGTGGGGGCGCCCCCATCGGGGATCGGAAAATTCGGTGGCGATACTGATAACTGGATGTGGCCCCGCCATACAGGTGATTTCTCGGTCTTCCGGATTTATGCCGACTCCAACAATATGCCTGCCGGGTATTCGAAAGATAATGTCCCATACAAACCGAAACACTATTTCCCAATCTCTCTTGGAGGGTACGAGGCGGGCGATTTTACATTGCTGTTTGGCAATCCCGGCTCCACCAGGGAATACCTGCCCTCTTTTGCAATGGATCTGATCGCACTCAAAGAGAATCCAGTGAAAATCGGTTTGCGACAGAAAAGGCTGGATATAATCGGTAATGCTATGGATACGAGCCGGCTGGTAAGGATTCAATATGCCTCAAAGCATGCCGGAATTTCCAATTACTGGAAGAAAATGATTGGAGAAACCCGTGGAATCACCAGGGCTGATGGTGTCACCAGGAAGCAGGAATTTGAAACGAGTTTCCAGGATTGGGCAAATTTTCACCGGAATGGCCAAAGAGATTTCAGCGGGATTCTTCCCATGTTTGAGAGCCTATATAATGAGTTGTATCCCATAGACATGGCTTACACATATTTGCGTGAAGCCGGTATGGCGCCGGAAATTTTCCGCTTGCCTCTCTCCTCAGAGAACCTTATCGGGCAAGCGGGTGATAAAGAAATTAGTGATGAAAAAATAGATGAAGATGTTTCGGGTCTGATGCTGTCTGCCCATGGATTTTATAAGAACTACCAGCCTTTGATCGATCAGAAGATTACAGTGGAAATGTTAAAGGAGATGCAGGATCATATGGATAAGAATTACCTCCCCGATATATTTAAATTGATCGGGAAAAAGTATCATGGTGATGTGCAGGCTTATGTGGAGAATCTTTTTGCAACTTCACTTTTTACTGACTCAACCAGGCTATATGATTTCCTGACTAATTTCAAGCGGAAGTCGGCACGGAAGATCTCTGCTGACCCAGCTTACCTGTTGGCACAAAGCATCATGGAAAGGTATCAGGAAGATATTCTTCCGGTAATAAGAGAGATCACCTCTGGAATAGACAGTTTGCAAAGGATATACATGCTGGCGTTAATGGAAATGCAGCCAGACCGCAAATTTTATCCTGATGCAAATTCAACCATGAGAGTTTGTTATGGACAGGTCGATGGTTTTGAACCAGCCAATGGGGTCTCTTATAATTATTACACAACAACTCAGGGAATCCTGGAGAAAGAGGACTCAACCATCTATGATTATACCGTAGATCAACGGTTGAAAGAGCTGATTGGTTCAGCCGATTATGGAAGATATGCAGATGATGACGGCACCCTGCATGTAGCTTTTATCTCCACGATTCACTCTACCGGTGGCAATTCCGGTGCACCGGTACTGAATGGCGACGGAGAGTTGATCGGAATCAATTTCGACAGAAACTGGGAGGGAACCATGAGCGACCTGATGTATGATCCCGATCAGTGCAGAAATATTATCCTTGACATTCGATACCTGCTTTTCATCATTGATAAGTATGCAGGAGCAGGCTGGTTAACAGAAGAGATGGATATCAGGTAAGAACCTACTTTCTGTAGATTCCGAGAAGGGCCTTGTCGATTGATGGGTACTGAAACTTGAAGCCGTTTTTTAACAGTTTCTCCGGCAGCGCCTTTTTTCCGTCAATAAGTACCACGGCACCTTCGCCATAGATAAGCTTCAAAAGGAATTTGGGAATACTGAAATAAACAGGTTGTTCAAACATCTTGCCCAGACTCTCTGAAAAGAGATAATTATCCGTTGGGTACTCACCAACAGCATTAACAACACCAACTATCTCCGGGTGATTGATGACAAAGAGAAAAATCTCTGTCAGATCATCGATATGGATCCATGAAACACCCTGGTTCCCGTTTCCAATCCGTGCGCCAATCCCTTTTTTGAAAGGAGGTGCCAATTTCTCCAGCGCTCCTTCATCTTTGGCAAGTACCACTCCCATTCTAAGGATGACAACCCGGCAGGAAGAATCCGCAATCATAGCTTCAGATTCCCACTCCTGACAAAGTTTTGCAAGGAAGTTATCGGCGAACCCGAGGCTCTCTTCCGTATGTTTGTTTTTATCGTTATAAACATCAACGCCTGAGGCACTGATCAGGCACTTCGGGGTGTCAGGAGCGTCGAGAATCGCTTTGACGATTTTCCGTGTTGTCAGGATACGACTGTCGTATAATTCGTTTTTATAGGCAGTATTCCATTTTCGGGAGACCGGGGCACCGGTCAGGTTAATGACTATATCCTGCCCGTTAACATAGTTCGCACAAAAGTCGGCATCACTTTTTGCAAACCCTTCACGATTTACTATGGTAAGCACATGATCATGAGAACGCAATGCCATCTTCAGATGGTTTCCGATAAATCCGGAAGCACCAAACAATGCAATATTCATGGAATAAGATTTTTCTGTAAAGATAAAGCGATTCAGTTGATAATGATTATTTTTGTTCACTACGAATTGCTGCAATATGGAGTTGAATGATTCTAAAACCCTCTTTAATGATTTCCCACCTGTAACTATTGAACAGTGGGAGGAGAAGATCAGGAAGGATCTAAAGGGGGCTGACTATGCCAAAACGCTGATTTGGGAAACCCCGGAGGGATTCCCGGTGAAACCATATTATTGTATGGAGGATCTGGAAGGTTTGGAATACTTGAAAATACTACCGGGAGAGTTCCCATACCTCCGGGATTTCAAGCAGGGTGGGAATGACTGGATTATCCGTCAGGATATTCCCTCTGATCAGGTTGAAAAAGCCAACAAAACTGCCCTGGATGCCATCACCTGTGGAGCCCGGGCTATCGGATTCAATTCGAGGGAAATCGTTACCCACCCACAGATGCAGGCACTTCTTGCCGGGATTGATTTGGAACAAATAGCTGTTCATTTCTTTCGTTCAAGATCATATCCACTGACGACAGCACTTTTTTTGTATGAAATTAATCGTCGGGGAATTGATCCGAAATTGGTTACCGGTTCCATTAATTTTGATCCGATTAGCTACCTGCTCATGCATGGAGATTTCTATGTCTCGCAGGCCAGCAATCTTGAAGAGGCAAAATATTTGGTTAAGAATTTACAAAAAAATATCCCGAAATTCAACGTAATCAACATAAACGGTTACCGTTTCCAGGATGCCGGATCCACACTTGTTCAGGAGCTTGCATTTGCACTTGCCTCAGGGAATGAATACCTCGCCGGGCTTTCAGAAATAGGGTTATCCTCGGATTCAGTAGCATCGCGGATCTCCTTTACGTTTGCTGTTGGGTCCAGCTACTTTCTGGAAATTGCCAAACTTCGGGCAGCCCGCCTGCTCTGGGCGAAAATTGTGGATCAATATCAACCGGACAAAAAAGAGTCGTGCAGGATGAATATCCATTGTATAACTGCCCGATGGAACAAGACGATTTTTGATCCGTATGTCAATATGTTACGAACCACTACGGAAGGAATGTCTGGGGCTATTGGGAACACAAACTCTCTCTCGATCCTTCCATTTGACATCCCCTATGAAACTCCTGAACCGATTGCTGAACGGATTGCCAGGAACCAACAGTTGATCTTCAAAGAAGAGGCGTATCTCGACAAGGTAGTGGATCCGGCAGCCGGATCCTACTTTATTGAAAACATGACAGACTCTTTGGCTCTTCACGCCTGGAACCTCTTTAAGGAGGTTGAGGCGCATGGTGGTATGATAGAATCAACTAAACAGGGTTTTGTTCAGGAATCCATTGCTTCATCAAGGAGACAGAAGGAGAAAGAATTTTCTCAACGGAAATTGCTTCTATTGGGGACAAACCAGTATCCTAACCTCACGGATCAGATGCTAGCCAAAATCACCACGGATATTTCGGGTGAATATAAGGGCCCATCGACCTACGAAAGGATGCTCCCGTTTCGGGCGGCTGAACCTTTTGAGAAACTGCGACTGGCCACAGAACAATATATTGCCTCAGGGAATAAAGCTCCCACTGTTTTTCTCTTTACCATGGGAACCCTTTCAATGTTACGGGCCAGGGCAGGATTTGCATCCAATTTCTTCGGGTGTGCCGGTTATAGAATCATCGACAATCCGGGATTCGGGTCAATTGATCAGGGTGTTAAAGCAGCTTTGGAGTCAAACCCCGATATAGTAGTTATCTGCAGTTCTGATGATGAATATCAGAAGATCGTCCCGGATATTACCAGCAAACTGAAGGATCAGAGGCCCACCCTTTATGTTGTTGTGGCAGGATATCCTGAGAAGATCGTTGAAGAGCTGCAACTATCCGGCGTGGATGATTTCATTCATGTCAAAAGCAATTTATTAGAAGTTTTAATTTCCTGTCAACACCGATTAGGAATTCAATAAAACAGATATGAATCTGGAAGATCATACTGAGCATTCCGAAAAGAGATCTCTCGATATTCTGGTTGTAGAAGATAATATGATCAACCAGCGATTGCTCATGGCATCCCTTGCCAGAATTGGACATAAAGTGGATAGTGCTGCAGATGGACAAATAGCGGTCAATAAATTCAAAGAAAACAAATACGATGTTATCCTGATGGATATCATGATGCCGAACATGGATGGTGTTACTGCATGTAAGTTGATCAGGGAAGAGGAAAAAGAACGAAGCATCCCTGAATCGGAACGGATTAAGATCATCGCAATTACCGCCAATGCATTTGAGGATGACCAGGATAGTTTTTTAGATGCAGGGATGGATGAGATGATGAACAAACCGGTAGATATTGAAGAACTTCAACAAAAGCTTAATCTGATATGAAATTTTTTTTAATACTCCTGCTGTTCTGCCTGCTGATGGTATGGGGTGTGAATCCAGGATATTCACAGGAGGAACAGATTCTTGATGAGACAGAAGAGGCCGCGCCCGGAAAAGTGACACTGAATGTAGGAGCCGACCTGGTCAGCCGATATATCTGGCGGGGGCAGAACTTTGGCAGCTCAGCTGCTATTCAGCCTACCTTATCAGTAGATGCTTTTGGATTCAGTTTAGGTGCGTGGGGATCCTATGCTTTTTCGAGGCATACCTTCTGGGTTAATGACACCATCTCGTTGGACTATAGTTTTAATGAACTCGACCTTTTTTTATCATATACCTACAAATATTTCACTGTGATGTTGGTCGATTATTATGCTCCTTTGCCGATTGATACACTTCCCGGAGCAAACTATTTTCATTGGAAGAATAAGGATACATGGCACACCCTTGAAGTCTCCCTGATTTTTAACGGCCCGGAAAAATTTCCCATTCAGGTCATGGCTTCTACACTCATATATGGTGCCGATAAAGGGAAAGATACAACAGGTATCTTAGGCCTTGGAACCCAGAATAATTATTCAACTTACTTTGAACTTTCCTACCAGTTTGATGTAAAGGGATTTGGTATCCGGCCATTCATCGGCGGGATTCCGTTCGAGAGTTCCTGGTACGGACCAAAAGCGGGAATCAATAATGTGGGTGTCAATGTTCGGAAGGAGATACCAATCTCTAAGAAATTCTCCATTCCGATCCAATCAACCCTAATGTTTAACCCTATGTCAAAAAAAGCATACATGGTGTTTATCCTCTCATTGTAACAATTTTCTTCAACTCGTTTACTGAATAAATCCTATGAGGCCCAGTTTTAAAAACATTGATTATAAAATCCAGCAGCGTCAGTCATCCTCTTACAAAGAGTGGAAAAAGGAGCATGGCATTAAACCCGACTGGTTAACTCCAGAACAGATTCCGTTGAAACCTGTTTATGGGGAGTCTGACCTGCAGAATCTGGAGCATCTTCATTTTTCGGCCGGACTCCCTCCTTTTCTCCGTGGACCCTATTCAACTATGTATGTGATGCGTCCCTGGACCATCCGGCAATACGCTGGGTTCTCCACTGCTGAAGAGTCTAATGCATTTTACAGACGTAACCTGGCATCCGGTCAAAAGGGCCTCTCGGTTGCTTTTGATCTTGCCACCCACCGGGGTTATGACTCCGACCATGAACGGGTTGTTGGTGATGTTGGAAAAGCAGGCGTAGCGATCGATACCGTTGAGGATATGAAGGTGCTCTTCGATCAGATACCCCTCGACAAGATGTCGGTTTCAATGACAATGAATGGAGCCGTATTGCCTATACTTGCTTTTTTCATCGTTGCTGCAGAGGAACAGGGAGTTCCTGTTGAAGATTTGAATGGAACGATTCAGAACGACATTCTCAAGGAGTTTATGGTTCGCAATACCTATATCTATCCTCCAGGTCCGTCAATGAAGATTATCGCAGACATTTTTGCTTTTACGACAGAGTTCATGCCAAAATTTAACTCGATCAGTATCAGCGGATATCATATGCAGGAAGCCGGGGCTACCTGCGACATTGAACTGGCGTATACACTGGCCGATGGCCTGGAATATTTACGTACAGGAGTAAATGCAGGAATGGATATCGATGCGTTTGCACCCAGGATCTCGTTTTTCTGGGGATCGGGGATGAATTTTTTTATGGAGATAGCCAAAATGCGTGCTGCACGGATGTTATGGGCAAAGATCGTGAAGCAGTTTGATCCGAAAAATCCTAAGTCGATGGCCTTGCGCACACATACCCAAACTTCGGGATGGAGCCTCACTGAGCAGGATCCTTTTAACAATGTTACCCGCACCTGCATTGAGGCGCTTGGGGCTGTTTTGGGTCATACACAGTCGCTGCACACCAACTCTCTCGATGAAGCGATTGCATTGCCTACTGATTTCTCTGCCAGGATCTCTCGTAACACACAGCTATACCTTCAGGAGGAGACCAACATCTGCCGTTCTCTCGACCCATGGGCAGGTTCCTATTTTATTGAGACACTTACAAGTCAGATTGCCCACCAGGCATGGCAGCATATTTTGGAGATTGAAGAGTTGGGAGGGATGGCCAAAGCCATTGAGACAGGCATACCAAAAATGCGGATAGAAGAGGCGGCAGCGCGCAAGCAGGCTCGCATTGACACTGGGAAAGACAAAATCATTGGTGTGAATACCTGTCGTCTTGAAAAAGAGGAGCCAATGGAGACCCTTGAAGTAGATAATTCAGCTGTCCGTGAAGCCCAGATCGGCCACTTGAAAAAACTCAAGACAGAGCGGAATACTGATGAGGTGGAGAAGTCCCTGGATGCCCTGACACAAGCTGCGGAGACCGTAGAAGGGAATCTGCTTGCACTATCGGTTGATGCTGCCCGAAAGAGGGCAACTCTGGGTGAAATTTCATTAGCATTGGAAAAAGTTTACGGGAGGTATAAAGCAGTGATACGATCTATTTCAGGAGTCTACTCCTCAGAATCTCACGACAGTGATGCCTTTACCCGAGCCCGGGAACTGGCTGATAAATTTGCAGAACTTGATGGACGTCGCCCCCGCATCATGATAGCCAAGATGGGGCAGGATGGCCATGATCGAGGTGCCAAAGTGGTAGCAACCGGTTATGCTGACATCGGCTTTGACGTTGACATCGGACCCCTTTTTCAAACCCCCGCAGAAGCAGCTAAGCAAGCTGTTGAAAACGATGTTCATTTCCTGGGCGTATCCAGCCTTGCAGCCGGCCACAAAACCCTGGTTCCCCAGGTCATCGAAGAGTTGAAGAAACTGGGACGGGAAGATATCCTGGTGATCGTTGGTGGTGTGATCCCTCATCAGGATTATGATTTCCTTTACAAAGCAGGGGCTGCTGCTATCTTCGGACCCGGTACCATTATCCCCGAAGCCGGGATTCGGATGTTGGAGATGCTGATTGAGAGTAGAGGTTAAGGTTCAAGATTCAAGGTTCAAGATTCAAGGGTCGGGGTAAATCTTCTGCCAACTGCCAACTGCCCACTGCCAACTGCCAACTGAACTTCGTGGCGCGTTTTGTCAGTTTTTGATAATTTTTCCTGCCAAAATTTGTTCCCCTTCAAAAGAAACCCTAACGAGATATAATCCGGCTGGGAGGTGGGTAATGGAAATTTTGGAAAATGGAGCCGATTGGGTCCAGTCGGTTTCGATCCATCCTCCGGAAGGGGTGCTCCCTTCAGGTGGCCATTGCTGAACCGGTGTCATCAGCAAACGCCCGTCAAGGAATTGTTCCCATTCCCGGGCAATTGCGGTTTTTTGGGAAAATGGCAACTGGTCAGAGAATTGTATCCTGTTAATAAGGTCTTGTGAAAAAATTGCTTTTGCCTTCGAGTCATCTTCTTTTGAAAGGAGAAAGTCATTCGTAACGGAGTAGGCATAGATTGGCCGGGTTGATTTAGAAGTGGAGGCAATGACGAATCCGGAAGGTGCAAACTGGAAGATATGCCCTATCGGCTGCATCTCCTTTGAAAGGAGTGTTAGTGAGCCCCGAAGAACGGCTTCCGGGTTTTCGCCAGTCATGAATTTTTGAGAAGCACGGTTCAGATCTTCAAAAGTGACCTCCTGGGCCTGAATGGATCCAAAAGATGCCAGGCATACAAGGGTTATTGCGAACAGTTTCATATGGCAGTGATTAATATCTTTCAAAGATACATATTCAATTGAATCATTGCCAGAAAAAATCGGTAACTTGCCTCATCTAATCTATGAGAGATGGATAAGAACCTAGTTGAATATGCTCAGCAATTTACCTCTCCGGAGTCCCAGATCCTTTCAAAAATCAACAGGGAAACCCATTTGACCCAGACATATCCCCAGATGCTGGCTGGTCATATGCAGGGATTGCTGCTCCGGATGATAAGCCAAATGATCCGTCCGGAGAGGATCCTGGAAATCGGGACGTTTACCGGTTATTCGGCAATCTGTCTGGCGGAGGGACTAACCCCACCCCCCAGCACCCTCCCCTTCAAGGGGAGGAGAAGGGGAGGGGTCATCCACACCATTGAATCCAATCCTGAACTCGAATCCACTATCCGCACGTACCTGGAAGAAGCCTCATTGGAGGATTCCGTGATTCTGCATATCGGGGATGCGATCGAGATCATCCCTGCTATCGATGAGACATGGGACCTGGTTTTTATCGATGCAGATAAACCAAATTACCGGAATTACTATGAACTTGTGTTGCCCCGGGTTCGGAAAGGTGGGTTTATACTGGCCGACAATGTTCTTTGGAGCGGGAAAGTGTTGGATCTGCCACTTAAATGGGACAGGGATACCCGGGGGATTTCAGAGTTCAATGAATTGGTTCAGTTGGATGAAAGGGTGGAGAACCTTCTTCTGCCCTTCCGGGATGGGCTGATGATCATCAGGAAACATTAATATACATGGTCAGCTCTTTAGATCTTACACTGCTTGACTGGATCCAGACTCACAGGATTGAATCCATTGACGATATTCTTCGTTTCTTTTCTTCTGCTACGACATTTATAAGCATCGGTATGATCCTGGTAACCGGATTGATATACAGGTTTAGCAAAACCGGATTGAAAAAAATGGGCCAGGTTGTCGTTGCCCTCATTCTGGCTGCTCTGATCACCTATTCAGTGAAATCTATTGTGAACCGGGTACGCCCATTCCGGGCTCATGATACAATTGAGAAACTGACAAAAGGAGGAGGGGCCTCTTTCCCTTCCGGCCACACCACGGAGGTATTTGCAATAGCTACCTCTATCGCTCTGCTCTTTCGCAGAAGGTCGGTTCAGATCCCGGTATTAATTTGGGCAGTGATGGTGGGATACTCCCGCATGGCACTTGGGGTTCACTATCCCAGCGATGTGTTGGGAGGTATATTCATTGGGATTACTATAGCAGTGTTGACAGATTATGGTTTCAGACGCTGGGTTAATCCACCTTGAAGTCGAACTTGATCCCGGCCAGCTCTTCATTTGCCTTTACAATCTTCTTCTTGAGATCTTCTTTAAACTTCACCATCTTCTGGTGGATAAGTTCGTCAGAGAGGGCGAGCATCTCCACTGCCAGGATTGCCGCGTTCTGGGAAGCATTGATTCCTACAGTTGCAACAGGGATTCCCGGAGGCATCTGAACGATGGCGAGAAGAGCATCGAGTCCGTCGAGCGAAGCTTTGATAGGGACTCCGATAACCGGCAGGGTGGTCATTGAGGCGATTACCCCGGGGAGGTGTGCAGCCATACCGGCAGCAGCAATGATCACTTTAATTCCCCGGGCGCGGGCATTCTTTGCAAACTCTTCGACCTTCTCCGGAGTGCGATGAGCCGACAGAGCATTGATCTCAAAAGGGATCTGCATGTCGTTCAGGAATTTTGCAGCAGCTTCCATCACCGGAAGATCGGATGTACTGCCCATAATGATGCTGATAATGGCTTTCATAAGTAACTATTTTCAGTTTGAGTACACGAAATTAAGATATTCTTCTTTAATTTGTGTTAGAAGTACGAATTAACAGTTGATGGAGTTTGTAGAGGTTAAGGATAAAGTATTCCGGAAGTTCATCTCCCTGGAGCAGATTAACCTGGTTGTTCAGCAGATAGCAGACCGGATTAATGCAGACTATAAAGGGCAGAACCCACTATTACTTGGGGTGTTGAATGGTGCATTTATTTTTGCTGCCGATCTGATAAGGAGATTGACAATCCCATGTCAGGTATCCTTTGTTAAATATGCTTCCTATGCAGGCATCCGGTCATCCGAGGAGGTCAAAGAGCTGATCGGACTGAATGAAGATCTCAAAGGTCGTCATGTGGTTGTTGTGGAAGATATTGTAGATTCAGGGATTACTATGAATCACCTGCTGAAGGATATCGTTAAATACAACCCAGCTTCGGTTCGGTTGGCCTGTTTTTGTATGAAACCTGAGAATTTTGTGAAAACCTTTACAATAGACTATCTGGGGATTGAGATACCGAATGATTTTATTGTCGGATACGGACTGGACTACGACGGGTATGGACGGAACCTGCCTGAAATATATAAGCTTGAGAACTAAATATCGAAATACCAAAAAAATGAAACTATGCTGAACCTGATCTTTTTTGGACCTCCCGGTGTGGGAAAAGGAACCCAGGCCTCAAAAGCGGCTAAACATTACAACCTGATTCACGTTTCTACAGGAGATATTTTACGTGAGGAGATCAGGCTCGAAACAGAGCTCGGCATAAAAGTCAAAGATGTCATAGCCAGTGGGGAATTGGTCCCTGATAAGTACCTTATTGAGCTTCTTGAGAATACATGCGAAAAACACAAAGGGGCCCAAGGATTTGTCTTTGATGGATTTCCCCGAACCCTCAGGCAGGCAGAGGCGCTGGAGGAGATGATGGAGCGCACAAATTGCAAAGTGGCGAAAGTTATTTCTCTCGAAGTCCCGGCGGAGGAACTGGTTCGCCGCCTGGTGAACAGAGCGATTGAACAGGGGCGGACCGACGACACGGCAGATGTGATAAAGAATCGCCTGGTCGTTTACCAAAAGCATACAGAACCTCTCATCGACTTTTATAAGAAACGTGATGTTTTTGTCGTTATACCCGGAGAGGGTACCATTGATGACATCTTTGCCGCTATCTGTAATGTGATCGACAATAGATATTAACCGGGTCTCTGCCTGGTCTCTTCTTGATAAATCTAATTTCATGTCAGAATCCAACTTTGTCGACTATGTAAAGATTTTTTGTGCTTCCGGAAAAGGAGGAGCTGGTTCGACCCATTTTCTGAGGACCCGCGGCAATCCCCGGGGAGGTCCCGATGGTGGTGATGGTGGTAACGGGGGCAACATCATCCTGAAGGGAAAAAAGCAATTTTGGACACTACTCCACCTGAAGTTTACAAAACACCTCAAAGCAGGCCACGGAGAACATGGTGCACGAAGTCTGAGGACAGGCGCCTGTGGTAATAATGTGATCATTGACGTCCCGCTTGGAACAGTTGCCCGTGATTCCGAAACGGGAGAATTCCTTTGTGAGATAACGGAAGCTGAAGAGACTCACGTATTGGTTCCGGGTGGCAGGGGAGGGCTTGGAAATGACCATTTCAAATCATCCACAAATCAATCACCTAAGTATGCACAACCAGGAGAACCGGGACAGGAAGGCTGGTTCATCCTTGAGCTGAAGCTGTTGGCTGATGTTGGACTGGTTGGCTTCCCAAATGCTGGAAAGTCGACACTCCTCTCAGTAATCTCTGCTGCTAAACCGCAAATTGCAGACTATCCCTTTACAACTCTTAAACCAAATCTTGGGATCGTTAGCTACCATGACAATCACTCCTTTGTGATGGCTGATATTCCGGGGATTATCGAAGGTGCCCATGAAGGGAAAGGAATTGGACTGAGATTTTTACGTCACATCGAAAGGAACTCGCTGCTGTTGTTTATGATTCCTGTAGATTGTAATGATATCCGTGAAGAGTACAGGATCCTGCTCAATGAACTTCGACTTTACAATGCGGAATTGATGGATAAACCAAGACTTCTGGCAGTGACGAAAGCTGATCTGGCAGATGAAGAGATCACCCGGGAATTAAAGAAAGAATTGCCGGATCTTCCATGCGTATTCATCTCCTCACATAAACAAACCGGATTGGAGAAGCTTAAAGGGATGCTATGGGAAGAGTTAAACAAATCTGTATAATCTGCGAAATCTGCCTTTAATAATGCTTGATTCTCTGATACAGTTCGACCAAACATTTTTTCAGGCCTTAAACGGAGTGCATAATCCTTTTTTTGACCAAATATTTTGGTATGCGACGAAACCGATTATCTGGTTGCCACTGTACCTTATTATGTTGTTTCTCATCATCCGTGAGTTTAGATGGAAGACAATCACCATCGTTATTGCGGTTGCATTGCTGATCACTGCTTCCGATCAATTGGCCAACTTTTCCAAATATGAAACCCTGAGACTTCGACCCTCCCATGAACCTGAGATTGAACAACAGGTTCATATTGTGAATGATTATAGAGGTGGTCAGTACGGTTTTTTCTCGGCACACGCATCAACCAACTTTGCTATTGCCGTATTCTTAATCTTTTTGTTGCACCGAAGATACAGGTGGTTCGTTCCTGTTTTGCTGATCTGGGCCTCTATCATGGCATATTCGCGCATATACCTTGGAGTACACTATCCGGGTGATATCCTGGCGGGGGTCTTCATTGGGATTATTCTGGGAAGCCTGTTTGCCTGGCTGACCAGGCTCGCTGTTCAGTATCAGTCCCGGTGTGAGCAAAATTGTTAATGACTACTCACAATCCCGGCACTTCTCTTTACGAAATGGTTGTGTGATAATCCGGAAAGAGTATTCGTATGTAAAGTAGTTCCAGATCCAGTCAAACAGGATTGCCAGTCGGTTACGGAATCCGATTAACCGGATCAAATGAACGAACATCCACATGAACCAGGCTACAAAACCATGAAATCTCCCGAATCGTAATTCGGCAACGGCTTTGTTCCTTCCAACAGTGGACATGATACCAAGATCGGAGTAAATAAATGGTTTAGGGGATTCTCCCCGCTGTAACCGAATCAGGTTACGAGCCAGGTTATGTCCCTGTTGGATAGCAGGTAGAGCCAGCAACGGATGACCGTCTGGACGTTTCTCAGAGATCATCGCCGCAACATCTCCAAGGGCATAAATATCATCGTACCCTGTAACCTGGTTGAATTGGTTTACGATGTAACGGCTCTTACGATAGATCGAATCGGGCTTCACACCTTCAATCACTTCCCCTTTCACACCTGCCGACCAGATAAAAGCTACTGATTTGAGAATAGTTCCGTCAGTAAGAACCACGTTCAGGCCGTCGTAATCTTCCACACGTGTATTCAGCCAAACCTTGACTCCCATACGTGTCAGGTATTCATCCGCTTTTTCAGAGGAGATCTTTGACATCATGGGCAGTACACGATCTGCCGCCTCGATCAGGTGAATATTCATCAATCCGGGATCCAGTTCCGGATAGTCATAAGGAGCTATGTGTTTCTTAAACTCAGCAAGTGATCCGGCAATTTCCACACCGGTCGAGCCGGCACCGATGATTACAAAGTTCAGAAGAATCTTCTTTTCGTCAATATGCATTCGGGTGATTGCCTCTTCAAACTCACGCAGCAACGTGTTTCGGATGGTGAGGGCATCGGTTACTGTTTTCAAAGAGAGGCTATGCTTTTTCAGGTTATCATTCCCATAGAAGTTACTGGTAGATCCAGTCGCTATTACCAGAATATCATATGGGATATCTCCGATATTGGTGCTGATTTTTTTTGCCCCGGGTTCAATTTTTGTGACATCAGCCATTCGAAACCGGAAGTTCCTGTACCCCTTAAATATCCTTCTGAAAGGGGAGGTTATTGAGACATCAGCCAATCCGCATGAAGCTACCTGGTATAATAATGGCTGAAATGTATGATGGTTATTCCGATCAACCAGAATAATGTCAAACGGTTTGTTCCTGAGCTTTTTTATCAGCTCAATCCCGCCGAACCCCCCACCGATGACAACCAATTTTGGATTATCTTTCATCTGAAACCTTGTTAATCCAACCGGAAGAATCTGGCTGTTTTTACCTGTGATGAAGCAGTCATTGCCCGGATAATATAATAACCTGCAGGTAGATTCCATACTACCAGTGAAATCTCTTTACTCTGAGGGCTTTCCGAGGAAACCAAACGCCCGGCGGCATCTGTCACAATCAGGGAGGTGATCATTTCCGGAGATGAAACAGTGATCAGTTTCGTACAGGGATTTGGATAAACAGACAGGCTGATTGAGATGCCTGGTTCTGGAGTTCCGGTATTAATCGGTTTACCCGAAATGATGATGTCATCGATCTTGTTTATCCCCGTTACTTCTAACGGATCCCCGGCTGAGTTGATATTGCTGCTCATGATCCAGCGGATAAACAATGAGGGTTGATTTCTACACTCAATTGGCAGCTCAAGACTATCTAATGACCCTGTAGTCCAGTCGTTTTGAACCTCGAAAGAACTATTCGGAACTTCTGTCCAGGTTGCGCCGGCTCCTATCCGATATTGTACTTTCCAATCACGCGGACCGGGATTATTCCCTCCTGATTGCTGTTTGGAGCTAACAGTAAGATGTTCATAATCAGTTGTGGTTATCTCTACTACCCAGCACTTAAGGTCGGCACCATCATTCCACTCTGTAGCCTGGGCGGCTTTTGTAGTGAATCCGTTTTTTGAGAAATCAATGACGCTTGTACCTCCCTCCGTATGGATGGATTTGGTTAGGTTGGCCGGGATACCTGCATCTGAAATGCTGTCGCCTGGGCTTCCCGATGGGAAGGTCCATTGAGCAATCAAAACCTGGCTTTGTGAAGAGGAAATCCAGAGAGAAAAGAGAAAGATGATTGTTAAGATCTGTTTCATGGTGGATTGTTTAATTGAAATTATCTTTGATTGGTTTTTTTGGTAAAACGGTACGAAAGGTTGAGCATAATAAACCGGCCCGGACTTAACTGTCCTTTGCTGTCGGTCCACTGCCTGTTTAAAAGATCCTGAACTGTAATACCGGCTGTTAATTTGTTGAAAAAGGTGTAGGATGCCTTCATGTCGATTGTAAAATAGGCGGAATTCTGTGCTGTGTTTTCGTCATTGATCCATTGTTGCCCTACATACCTGAATGTTATCGAGGTACTTAGCCTGTTTGGCGAATATATCATACCGGCGAAAGCCTGGTTCCCGGGAACCTCCATAAGGAACTTGCCGGTCAGCTCTTTTCCTGGATTCGCTGTCGTATCAAACTTTATAATCCTGGAATCATTGAAGGAATAATTAGCTATCAACGTTAGGTTTCTGATGATTGGAAGGGTCGCTGTTAATTCGGCGCCCAGAATTCTTACCCTGCTGATATTTTCCCTCCGCATAACCGGTTTTAGATTGTCTCCGCCGGTAAATACGCTATCGCCAGTAGCTACAAAATATTGAAAATCTCTGCCAAAGGAAAGATATCCTGATGGTTCAAGGGATAATCGTTTAAAGAATGTGACAGTAGCTCCGACTTCTATATTATCAAGTGCTTCAGGCTTCAACTTTGGGTTAGCCATCTTGAACCCTTTGCTGATATTTCCGTTTTTACACATATCATCCAGGATAGGCGGTCGGAATCCATGGGCGTAAGAGAGGTAGATGCTCTGCCTTTGGTTGAAATTGTATCGAAGACCTAGCTTGGGACTGATCGCATTCCATGTTTCGTCGGAGAAATCAGATGGATAGCTTGTCATGAATTCGGAAAGGGTGCTTGGGTACCCGATTGTGAAGGAGCCATCCGTGAACCACGCAATATCCCATCTTAGACCTGCAATGATACTCATCTTCTGTTTGAACAGGGTCAACTCATATTCAGAAAAAAGAGCAAAAAAGGACATCTTTCCTTTGTTAGTCAGGATGTCGGATGAGGTGTAATAGGTGTCGGAAGCGTCTACACTGCCCTGTTTCAGGTCCACTCCCACGGTAATAGCCTGGTTGGGACGGAATTGGTTTGTCAGGTTGACCCAGAGACCGTAATCAACCCGTTTGCTGTTCGTTTCATAAAGTGTGTATTTTCCGCTTCGCTTCGCGCTCCTGGTCTCATTCTGCCGTAGGTAGTTCTCGTTCTGGTAGAAGCCATTTATCAGCAGACTGTATTTCCCCCACCCGTTTTGGGTCGACAACCTGACGAAATGAGTCGGATATCGGTTGTAACTCCCAAGAGGTTCGTAGATCTTTGTCCCGTCACCACGGATATCGTTGTAATAGTTATACTCAAGTTCCAATCGGTTTCTCGTATTGAACTGATAACCAATTTTCCCTGAAACTGAACCCTCTTTAAGGTACCTGTTTGTATCAAGATTATCCCTGGTAGCATCAGGTTCTGTGATGTAGCCTTTCCCCTGCCTGTAAAAAAGAGAGAGGTTGTAGTAAAACCCCCGATCCTGACTGAACAGGCTGCCGCCAAGTTTCAGAAGTCCGCCAAACGTATTGTATGTCCCGTAATAAGCCTTCACTTCCCCTTCCAACAAAGAAGGAGGCTGTTCTGTGATGATGTTTATAACACCACTCATCGCATTGCTGCCATAAACTGCGGAAACAGGTCCTTTTAACACCTCGATTCGCTCAATGTTGTCGGGAATCAACCTGTTCCAGTTGATGCCACCCCCATCAGTCTTATTGAGAGGCACACCGTCAAGCAGGATCAGGGCCCTGTAAGAGCCGTTTAATCCACGCATGGTCACACTCGAATTCTTAGAGAAAATGCCAAAGTCACGGTCAAATTTGATTCCGGGTATTAGCTGCAGGACTTCATCTGTATTATTGACCGGCATCTCCATCACCTTTTTTGATGGAATACTGGCGATCCGGGCAGGAATCTCGTCAGGCTTTTGAGGTGTTCGTGTTGCTGTAACAAACAGCTCCTCCATCTGGTGTACGTCAGGTGTCAAACAGAGTGAAATCCCGATCGTGTCATCCACTGGATCACGTGTAAGTGTTTGCTGGAGGTTCTGATATCCAATATAGGAGAGCCTCAGCCTTACCTTGCGATCAGGTTCAACAGTAAGGTTGAAACTTCCACCCGGTCCGGAAACCGCACCTTGAAGAGACCCGGAAACAAGGATGTTGGCTCCCTGAAGTGGTTTACCTGTGCTGCAGTCACGAATTGTACCGGTAATCACCTGTTGGGAAAAGAGCGTGATTGATGAAAAAGCTATTCCCAGGAATAGGAGATATACAGTATGAATGATAGCTCTTTTCATCTCTCTTTATTGCTGAATCTTTATATCCATCAGAATTTGGCCTCCCGGACCGGAAATTACCTCTTTGACCAGGATCAGCCCCAGGTTTCCTTTCGGATCCCTGAATGAGATTACCATGCCGGGAAGGATGAATTTTGCTTTTCGCTTCAGGTTTACCGGTTCGTAAGCTGCCAGGATAAGGCTGTCATTTCCGGAAAGGTCAAAATCTGTTGGAGCGAACGCTGTTGTATCGTACCTTGTTTCATTCTTAATGGTCCAGTTTGCCAATCCTGTTGGTCCGCCGAAGAGAGCCGGTGCATCAGCTTCTGAAGGGGAGGAGAGCGTGGCTTCATACTCATCGAAATAGTAGATCAGATCAATGGAATCCTGCTTTTGATAGGCCTCTTCCTGAAAATATCTATGGCCAGCTCCGAGGGAGAAAAAACTTCCGGCATCCTCGTTGGTCTGGGCTCCTAAAAGGATGTTGGCATAGGAAAGAATTGGCCCGTATTGGGAAGATGCTGATTTTCTGAGGGTTATTGACCTGTTGCGAAAGCTGTGGTTACGATCCATCACGAGGAAATTCCAGGTTTCTATCTCGTTGGCTGTTTTTGTGATTTCGATCTCATATCTCAAAACAGGTTGATTCATCCCGCTGTCGAGAACTGTCTGATCCTCTCCGTTGTTCCAACCGATATGGAGGTAGGTGATATTAACACCCTCTCCCTGTGCTTCGATGCCTACCATGATTCGTTCTCCTATTGCCAGGGTTGTATCGTGACTGACAAATCCGGAATCGGTCCGAAATGTCAGGTTGGGCGGAACATAGGAGACCTCTTTTTGGCATGAAGCAAGGGAAAACAGGAATAATGAAACCCAGACCGATATGTTGAGAAAAACATATCGGGTATGTACTTCTGGAGTCATTGGGAGATAGTTCATCTGGATTACTCTTTTTTTAGAAAATGTGCTGAAAGCTTAAGGATACTCGATCCAAGTAATCCTCCTGCAAGTCCGAAGAAGAGGTGGGTGGCAACCGGCCATGCTATGCCGTAACGGAAGGAGGTAAATAGCATCCCTGTCATGGATGCTATGGCTAGTTTGATCAGTGGAATAAACATCCATCCGATAGCACATGAAAGAGCAGTTGCCATTACAAACGGCATCACCTTCCTGAAATTCAGATAAAGGATATCCAGGATAAAGCCGATCAGAATATAAACAACCGGGGTAAGTGGTTCACGGAATCCCAGCCAGGAGGTCATCAGGATGAGGGCAGATCCGCCGCAGGCTATGGATCCTGCAAAAGGGAATTGAGAGACACCACGCCCAAGGATGATCAGAGTAAGGAAGATGACTCCCTGTCTGCCCGGCAATTGAAGGGGAATCCGCAGTTTGGCATGAATAACCATAGCAAGTATCCCCAAAAATAACAGGAACATCACTTCGGCAACGGTTCCGGCGATCTTACTCGGAAATAAGCTTGATAAACTCCTTGGAAGCGGACTGGTAGTCGCAATTTTCATTCCCATTCAATTTCTCTGCAAATAAAACGATTTTTTTGTTCCTGACAATGGGTCGACACCATCCTGTGATCCGAATGGTAGCAGTTTCGGGGATCGGAATGCCCTGAAGATCAACTATCAGGTCGACGGAAACCATCTCCATATATTTTTTTACCGGGAATACTCCCTGTACCTCTCTGAGTCCTTCAATCCACAATAACCTGCCATCATTGCCTTCAAACCGGAGTCCAACAGCAGCAAGAGCCCCAATTACGCCGATTTTTTTACCAGTCAGTCCTGTGAGAAAGATCTGGTGTTTTCTGGCCAGTTTTTCGGCAGCAGGTTTTGTAAGAATAACCTGTTTGGCCTGGTTCCCGAAATGAATGATCTCATTATGAATCTCCTCTCCGAATGCAATGCACAGTCCTACATCTGAACCGGTAGCGGCATGGCCGAGCAGAAAATCGGAGCAGTAGTTCCGGATCCAATAATCATTTCCGGATACTTTCCCCACGATGCAGGCGGCTGAATTGTGCGATGTATATGGAATGCCAGGATCAACAAGTAACTGGTGACGTGTGATGCAAAATACATCAACCAGTCCGGATTGTTGCAAGGTTTCCGCTAATGCTCTGGTAATATGGCCCGTACCCCGGCTCTCAGGATTGTCCGTATCATCAATGCCAATGTAGACCTGCGAATTCATTGTGAAATAATTAACGCGAATGTACGAACTTTCCCGACATGTCAGGAGAAACATATCGAAAAAACAATTCTATGCCAGGGGATGGGGAATGTTTAGTGTCTGTGAATTCTTCCATCGAAGCGGTCGACCTTAACGATCCAGCAATTGACTTCACGCATGGAAGGAGGGTTGTAGGTGAATTTCCCATCGGTATACTGTTTCATAACAATATCAAGGGCTTGTCGCTTCTGCTCCGTGTCTTCAATAAATTCAACCGTTCCATAACACAAAACGCTGCTGTATTTCATGCTATATGAACAGCCTACCTCTTTATGCTGGAAAAGAAGTTCATGATCGGTAGTGAAGTTTACACAGACAGAGGGATTTATTTTCAGACAATCAATTTTTTTCCCCTCCTGGGCTGAGTGCAGATAAATTACATCATCTGCAAAGCCAAAGTTCATGGGCAACAGGTATGGTTTCCCTTCAGGGTCAACCATAGCAACATGACAGACCTGGCATCTTGAAATGATTGTTATAATATCGTTGTGGTTGTCAAGGTTTTTCGTTCTCATGATAAATTAAATGACGGGAGTATCAACTCTTGTGTTTTAAAATTTTCAACAAGATAAGAAATTATCGGAAGAGGCTGACCCAGAGGTCTTCAATTTTTTTCACCTGGCGGACTCCTATTTTGAATTTCTTCACATCTACACCTTTTAGGTTATACTGTGAAACAAAAATCTGCTTAAACCCTAATTTCTCTGCTTCAAGAATTCTGGGTTCGATCCGTGTAACGGGTCGGATCTCTCCGGAAAGGCCCACTTCAGCAGCGAAACAGGTCTTGAAATCGATCGGTTTGTCTTCGTTGGAAGAGAGCACGGCAGCAACAACGGCGAGATCTATTGCGGGATCATCAACACGTATTCCACCTGCGATATTGAGAAAGACATCTTTGATTCCCAGCCGGAATCCACTCCGTTTCTCCAACACGGCCAGCAACATATTCAGACGGCGTGAGTCAAACCCGGTGCTGGAGCGTTGCGGTGTCCCATATGCTGCCGAACTTACCAGCGCCTGTGTCTCGATTAACATCGGCCGCAATCCTTCGATGGTTGCAGCGATAGCAATGCCGCTGGTTGGTTCATCGCGATGGGAGAGAAGGATCTCCGATGGGTTTGAAACCTGACGGAGACCACGGTCATTCATCTCGTATATTCCAAGTTCGGATGTAGAGCCAAACCGGTTCTTCACGGCACGGATGATGCGGTAATCATAATTACGGTCCCCTTCAAATTGCAATACGGTATCCACCATGTGCTCCAGGATCTTGGGACCAGCCAGGGTGCCATCTTTAGTGATGTGTCCGATCAGGATTACAGGAGTGTTGGTGATCTTGGAATATTTCTGGAGTTCTGCTGTACATTCCCGGATCTGGGAAATACTGCCGGCGGTAGATTCGATCACCTGGGTAGTAAGTGTTTGGATGGAGTCAACCACAACCAACCCTGGTTTCATCTCTTCCAGAAAAGGGAAAATGGTTTGCGTCGAGGTCTCGGTTAGAATATAGCACTCATCCTGTTTCATGCCAATCCGTTCAGAACGCATCCGGATCTGTTGTTCGCTCTCCTCTCCGCTGATATAGAGGACTTTCAATCCTTCACATTGAAGCGCTACCTGGAGCATCAGGGTAGATTTTCCGATTCCGGGTTCTCCTCCTATCAGAACAACGGATCCTGGAACAAGGCCTCCTCCCAGCACCCTGTTTAACTCCTGATCATGAAGGTCTAGCCTTTTCTGGGAATCTACTTTAACATCCGAGATCCGAATCGGTTTCCGGTTTCCGTCCTCCGGCATCCTGTATCCCCGTTTGGTCTCCTCCCGCTGGATAATCTCCTCCACAAATGTGTTCCACTCACCGCAGGAAGAACATTTCCCCTGCCATTTGGCCGACTGGGCCCCGCAGTTTTGGCAGAAAAATGATGTTTTTACTTTTGCCATAATAGATCAGTTGGCAGGATGCAGTAGGCAGTTTGCAAAAGAAGTCAGAAAGAGGTTATTGATGGCATTCGTCATTCTTGTTCATTCATGTCATTTATTTTTTGCCTGGTCATGAAGCTGAGAAAGAATAGCGGTGGTGGAGTATCCTTCAGTAAGAGGAATGGTTACCACCTCTCCTCCACCGGCAAGTACAATATCATGACCAGCGATCTCTTCTGTCTTATAATCGGCTCCCTTAACCAGAACATTCGGTTGAACCATGGCAATCAACTCATATGGAGTCTCTTCATCGAAAAGAATGACTGTCGTAACAAAGTTCAGGGATGCAAGGATCATAGCCCGGGCATGTTCATCGGTGACTGGACGCCCGGGGCCTTTCAGGCTCCTGACCGAGCTATCGGAGTTCAGGCCGATTACCAGAACATCACCAAGATCAGCCGCTTTTGCCAGGTATTCAATATGTCCCAGGTGCAGGAGATCAAAACATCCGTTGGTGAATACAACCTTTCGATCTTTAAAACGCCAGACCTTACGTTGATTCCGGATTTGCGTGTTGTTGAATATCTTGGATTTAATCCTTTCCACTCTTTCCATGATCAGTCTTGTTAAATGAAAGCAGTATTAGTGAGCCGCCACCAACCATCAGGATCATCAGAGTTTGTGTGGTCCAAACGATCCATCCAAGAGCAAGTCCTGTAACCATTGCAATGCCATACAGCATTAAGGTCTCCTGAATTAGTGCCGGGTATAGTCCAATCCCTCCGGGAGTTATCATGATACCGATACTGCCAAGTACCAGAGCTGATAGTCCGGCACCCAGCGATAGACTGGAAGTCGCAGAGAAACAGAAGAAACAGACATATAGCATCAGGAAATAGAGAGCCCAGATAGCAAGTGAATAAAATACAAAAAGCCAGGGATGTTTTATTTGTGTCAATGATTTCAATCCCTCCCAAAAACCGACAGCAAGACTTTTCACCTTTTGGTAGATTGTAAACTTCCGAAGTCTCTTGCGGAAAATCCATAAGATAAGTGCAAAAACCGTGAAAAAACTTCCTATGGTTATCCACATGATACGTGAATAATGGATCGTTCCGAACTTCTCTACCAGTTTCGGATAAATTGTCTCATCCAGATACTCCCGGATGGTTCCAATCTGTGTTACAATCATCACCGCAAACAACAGGAAGAAAATCATCATGTCGATGGCCCGTTCAGTGAAAACCGTACCCAGCGACCGGTTAAACGGAATCTTTTCATATTTTGCCAGAATCCCGCAACGAGTCACCTCTCCCAGTCTCGGGAATGCAAGATTGGCGAGGTATCCAACCATCACGGCATAGAATGTGTTTGTAAGCTTTGGTTTGTAGCCCATGGGCTCCATCAGCATTATCCAACGGATGGCTCGCAGAATATGGCTGCATATTCCAATAAAAACTCCCAGGAAAACCCAATTATAGTTGGCGGTGCGGAAAGCCTGTATGATCTCATAACGTTCATTTTCAGTAAGATCTTTTACGGAAAGCCAGATGAACAGAATCCCAAGTCCGAGAAAGAAAGAGAACTTCAGGATTGTGAGGAACCCTGCTTTGGAAGGTTTAACATCAGCTGAGGTGGATGGCATCAGGGAGAAGATTAGCTTTTTGGGATACAGTTCTGATGATCGGGAAAAACAATCACAGGTTTGAACGATTTTGCCTCCTCAAAGTCCATCATAGCATAAGATGCAATAATCACAATGTCACCTTTCAAGAACTTCCGGGCCGCGGCACCATTCAAACAGATTGTTCTGCTGTCTCTCTTCCCTTTGATCACATATGTTTCAATCCGTTCACCGTTATTGATATTTAGCACATGGACCTTTTCGTATTCAATGATGTTAGAGGCTTCCAGCAATGCTTCATCGATCGTGATGCTTCCAATATAGTTGATATCGGCTTCTGTAACAGTAGCCCTATGAATTTTCGATTTAAGTACCCCGATGTTCATCCGGCAAAATTAAGAAAAAAGTTCCATATTATCGATTAAGCGAATGCCACCAATGTTAACAGCAGTGCATGCAATGATTTGCTCGGGCTCATTCCATGTATTGATTGGTAAAAGTGTTCGCTTATCTACAATTTCGAAATAGTCAACCTGGAATGCTCGATTTTCAGCGAGTCTCTTTTGTGCTATTACCTGAAGTTTCCTGACGGGGATTGAGTCCGCATTCGCTTTAGTGAACATAAGCACACCGTAAATCTCTGAAGCCACCTGACGCTCCCCAATAGTCAACTTTAAATTGCGGCTGCTCATTGCAAGTCCGTCAGATTCCCTTATTGTTTTACAGGGGACGATCTCCACAGGAAGCTTCAGAGATTCAGTCATATGCTGGATGATTGTCAGCTGCTGGAAATCCTTACTCCCAAAATAGGCACGCGAAGGTTTTACGATATCGAACAACTTGTTCACCACGATAGCTACCCCTTTGAAGTGGCCAGGCCTGTGTTTTCCCTCCATCACCTTATCAAGCCGTCCGAAATCAATATCCAGCTGCGTTTCCTCGCCAGGCGGATACATCTCAACTACATCAGGTGCAAAAAGGAAATCAACCTCCTCTCTTATGAGTGCCTTTGAATCCTGCTCAATCATTCTGGGATATCCGGTCAGATCAACCTCGCTGTTGAATTGAATGGGATTCACAAAGATGCTGCAAACAGTGATGTCATTCTCTTGTTTTGATCTCTTGATCAATGAGATATGACCGGAATGGATGGCGCCCATCGTGGGGACGAAACCGATCGACTTGTTCCCATCCAATGAGGCACGGAGCTCCTTTTGGAGATCAGAAATATGGAGGAGGGTTTTCATAATTCAACAAACTTATTTTTTATAGCAAACTTAACCATTTCAACAGTCGATTTTAATCCTAACTTTTTAACAATATGGGTTTTATGTGATTCAACAGTACGGATGTTGATCGCCAGCTGTGTGCTGATCTCCTTATTGTTATATCCCTCTGCGAATAGTTTGAGAATTTCCTGCTCACGCTTCGTCAGTGATTGTGGACTGTCTTCGGTACCCGCATCGGGCTGTGTGACCTGGCGCAGATAACTCTTCAGGATGATTTTGGAGATCGATTCACTCAAGAATTCCTGGCCGTCATGGATTGCATACATGGCATCCAGTAGCTCCTGGCGGGAGGTGTTCTTTGGTAAATAACCTCTGGCTCCGGCTTTCATTGCATTGAAAACAAAATCTTCATTTGTATACATACTTAGAATGAGTACCCGTATCTCGGGATGACTCTTACTTAACATCCGGGTTAGATCAATACCTGAGATATCCGGCAGCGAAATATCCATCAGGATGATATCCGGATGTTTGAGTTTGATGCTCTCCAGTAATTCGTTCCCATTATTAGCCTCCCCGATAATTTGAATATCATCAATCCCGGCTAGCAGGGCTTTGATTCCATCCCGCACCAGTTGATGATCGTCTACCAGAAAAATTTCGATATGCTTCATTCCAGATTTATGCTGAAGTATGTTGTGTACACTTAATGAAATAATGGGATGTTGATGGTTATCATGGTGCCAACATTCACATGCGAATCAATATCAATCGAACCATTTAAGAGATTCACCCGCTCCCGCATATTGTTCATCCCATGCCCCGTATCCGTCTTGACCTCCTGCAAATTGAACCCCTTCCCGTTATCTTTGATTTTGAAAAGGACATTCTCCGTTCGCCTGATCAGAACCAGGTCAACCTGACTTGCTCCCGCATGTTTTACGGTGTTGTTCAGGGCCTCCTGAGCAATTCTGAAGATGTATGTCTTGATTGTTTTATTCAGGGATTCAAAATCACCTTTGAAGTCCAGAGAGATATGAAGACCAGTATGTTCGCTGGTCTCCACACAAAGATTCCGGATCGCAAACACGATACCGAAGGCCTCCAGCACCGAAGGCATCAGGTTGTTACTGATCCTCCTGATCTCATCCACAATCTTGTCAAAATCGGTCCTGATCTTGGAAATTCGCTCTCTCACCTCTTCCCCATCCATATACAGCAAGCTTTCGAGTTGCATTTTTACCGACACCAGGTATTGCCCGATCCCGTCGTGCAACTCCCTGGATAATCGCTGCCGCTCTTTCTCTTCCCCCTCGATGAATGATTTCAGACTGTAAAACGGGTCGTGATCAACCATCTGTGGTTCAAAGCTATTTTTATTAATTTTGGTCAATCCGAAAGGGCTATAAGTCGGGACAAACTTACTAAAATTCCGATTCTGAACTGAAAAAACAAACCGATGAGCTTTCACTTCAATCAAATGGATGAATATTAGGGAATTGATTAATGAATAAGACTCGAATCATCACCCGAACTGTCCTGCTGGTATCTTTTGTCAGCTTCTTCAACGACATTGCCAGTGAGATGCTCTATCCCGTGATGCCTGTTTACCTTCGTTCAATTGGCTTTTCAATTCTTTTGATCGGAATCCTCGAAGGGATTGCGGAAGCTACTGCCGGCTTGAGTAAAGGATATTTCGGAAACCTCTCCGATCTGAAACAAAAACGGCTGCCATTTATACAGGTAGGATATGCTCTCAGCGCCCTTTCCAAGCCACTGATGGCTCTTTTTATATACCCCTTGTGGATCTTCTTCGCCAGAACACTCGACCGGTTGGGAAAGGGTATACGTACCGGATCACGGGATGCCATTCTGAGTGATGAGACAACCAGCGAACACAAAGGAAAGGTGTTTGGATTTCACAGGAGCATGGATACTCTTGGAGCTGCCATTGGCCCGTCACTGGCACTGGTTTACCTTTTTTACTTCCCGGAACAGTATCGATGGCTCTTTTTTCTGGCTTTTATTCCCGGACTGGTGGCTGTTTTGATGACATTCTTTATCAAGGAAAAAAAGAGGAGTGATTCTCTGTCACCTGTTAAGAAAATCCATTTCCTATCCTATTTTTCCTACTGGAAGCGGGCCGGGTCGGGGTATCGGATGGTGGCCATAGGATTGCTTCTTTTCACATTATTTAACAGTTCTGATATATTCCTGTTGCTTGCCGTGAAGGAACAGGGATTGTCGGATGTTCAGATGATTGGTGTCTATATTTTTTACAACCTCATCTTTGCCCTCTTTTCATATCCAATTGGATGGCTTGCCGATCGCATCGGCCTCAAAACCATGCTGATCATCGGATTGATGATCTTCAGCGCAGTCTATTTCGGGTTTGGATGGGCTGGGTCGATATTAATGTTTGGCATTCTCTTTTTTGGATATGGTCTCTATGCTGCTTGTACCGATGGGATCTCCAAAGCACTGATTACGAATCTGGCTGACCGGAAGGATACAGCCACTGCCATCGGTTTGTATACAAGTCTCACAAGTCTTCTAACCCTACTGGCGAGCAGTCTGGCCGGACTCGTGTGGTTCACACTGGGGGCTCGATGGATGTTTGTCATCTCAGGCACCGGGGTGGCTGTTACGGTACTTTACTTTCTTCTGATAATTAATACAGAAAAATCCAGGCAATCCAATCCTAAACGGGAACTCCCAGCATAGGAAAGATTATTATGGTTGGATTTTGTAGATGGTATGCTGGTTTCTGTATCCCGGCAAGTTCAGATACCAGTCGGGATAAGAGTTTCCGCTTGCCTGGCACCACTCAGCAAAGTAATTGTATCCGTAAAGGATCGCGATGTATTCATATGTATAATCGTATTTCTCAGAGATATTAGTAGCCCACAGGAGATTTTTTTCTGTTTTGTAATACCTGCCAATAGTGGGATCTGAGTCATCATCCCCTGTGCCAAAGAATGCCGGACTGGCCAGGGAAGTAGGGATGTAATCGGGCATGTGGATTTCGATATTTCTGTCGAGGTTTTTAATCAGGAATGGGTTGTATGGTGGGGATCCAACGAGAGTCTGATCCTGGGGTATTGTGAAATGGACGTTGATAAAGACCGAATCAGAATAGCCCGAAGGATAATTGTCAAGGGTATTGAATTCTGTCCTTAGGCCAGGTGGCCGGTGAATGATGTTGTCAGCATTGTCCCATGCAATGATCACGGCATGTTCCTGAGAGCTTTCGGTTCCGTTCTCACTCAGATTGATGTATCCGAATTTAAAGACATAGCCGCTCACAGAGCCCACTGTAGACGGGAGGATGTTATCGAGCTGGAACCCGAAGCCATTCTTCAGGGTTGCCCCTGCTGCCCTCAGGTAAAATTTTGGCTGGATATCCACTACCTGGTTCCGGCTGTTGGTTATAATCCGGTATTGATAATCAATCACCGCATCGTTCATATCATAATCACCTGCGGAGGGCCACAGGTCCTCAAAGATCAGGCTTCCAAATGAAGATGCACTTGGGTACCAGCTGATGAATGCCCGTAATCCATCGGTGGGGAAATCGTCAACCATATTAGGGACACCGTCACCATCTGAGTCGTTAACGTCAGGTTGCCCGCTTCCTTCTGGGTTGCAGATCGAGGCAGGAATATAAGCTGATGCATCGGCGAGTGGTTTCAGGGTGGCGCCATCCAGGAAATTCCCGGGATAGCTGCCTGAAAGAAGGGTTCCATCGGGTGTCAGCATCTCCAACGCTCCCTTAACAACCCGCTGTATTCCGATGATGCTCCCAGAGGTAGTGCATTTGATGACACTGGCAGATCCCTTTCCGGTAACCGTATTTTTCATGGTAAATACAGGAGTTGAGATCATGGACTGATTCTGCAGGACCAGTTTGGATCCTTCATTTACGATAACTTCCATATCTGCAAGAAGATATCCGTTATTAGAGTTGTATGTCATCGAATTGAATACCACCTGCTGATAGCAATGGATGTTGCAGCTGTTTTGAAAGGTTTTCCCATTGAAATTAATATTCCCAAATACCTCAACAGTTCCACTGTTTTGTACATTTCCGGCTATATCCCAGTTGCTGTGGACTTTCAGGAATCCAAAATTTTCCAACTCACTGGCAATTCCCACAATTGTATATTGTCCGTTGATCTCCAGGTTGCCAAAGTTCAGGATCGGGTTGGGATGTGCAAAGTTGCTGTTGATCTGGATCGTACCGTAGTTTTGCAGAAAGGCATTTTGAATCATCGAGATTGAACCAAGGATAGCCTGAGCCTGGCTATATACCCACATGGAACAGTTCTGAGTCATACTCAGAGAACTGATGCTGGCAGAACCTGTAGATGTAACAATGAGTTTGCATGTATTCTCCTCCTGACCCATGCTGATACTTCCGACGAAGGAACCGCAAACTTTCAATGTGCCTTTTTTGATGGAAATATGTCCGTTGTAACTATCTGTGATACAATAGGTCTGGCCATTACTGATGACAGTGGTCCCGGACCCTGTCAGCCATTCATCACACCCTGATCCACAGTCAGGCTCATCTACCCATATCAGGCTGCTCTTCTCACTTCCTTGGTCGTAAAAGGTGTAGTCAATCTTGTTTCCAACCGTTACTTCAACTGTTTCACTGAAGCCGTTAGCCGTTCTCATCTGCAGAAAGAGGGATGAAACAGCAGTCGATATCCGCAACCTGGCCTGAAAAGGGTAGTCAAATCCGGCCGAACCACTCAAAAGAAGCTTCCCGGTATCGATCGGATTTCCGATGTAAACAGAGATCTTCGACAGGGTTCCAACGGGGAGCGTTGACAAGTTTATCGCTATATTCACATCGATCTCCCGGGATGTCTGCCAGTTGAAGCTGGCATGAACATCCAGATCATTCATACTGCCGACACCTGGTTCCCGAACCTCAATGTTTTTTTTGCAACTTGTGGACAGTAAAATAGCTGAAAAAGAAAAAACAAGTAAAAGCTGAAAGAGGAGTCTAGGTGGCTGAGCTATCATTTTCCGGGTATTTAAAAGTCTAAAGATACAGGAAGATATGATAAGAATCAAATCTCCCTGATTCTCTCTATCTTTGCATCCACATTTTGAGATATGTAACAAGTTTTAAGTGAAAGAGAAAAAGAAAGTTCTGGTTGGATTAAGTGGGGGCGTGGACTCTTCTGTTGCAGCATACCTGTTAAAAAAGGAGGGCTATGATGTGATTGGTGTCACGATGGCCATCTGGGATGGCAAATATTCCGCCTCAGGAAAGCATGCCTGTTACGGACCCGATGAAGATGAAGAGATCAGGGAAGCCAGGGAAATTGCAGAGATGCTGGAAATCCCTTATCATGTATTCGATTGTGCCGCTGAATACAAAGAGTCAGTACTGAACTATTTCAAAACCGAATACCTGTCGGGGCGCACCCCGAATCCTTGCGTGAAATGTAACCAGCTGATCAAGTTTGGAATGTTGCCCCTGCTTGCTGAGAAAGGAGGACTTGCCTACGACTTTTTTGCAACCGGCCACTATGCTCAGGTTACCCGCGATAATGTCAGCAAAAGGTACCTATTGAAAAAAGGATTAGATCCCAAAAAGGATCAGACCTATTTCATTCACCGGCTATCCCAGGAGCAACTGAGCACGATTTTGTTACCACTGGGAGGGCTCACCAAGCCGGAAGTCAGAGAGATCGCTCGTGAAGCGGGGATCCCTTCCGTCGAGAAGGAGGAGAGTCAGGATTTCTACGGTGGAGACTACAAGGAGCTTTTAGAGATGCCTGCGACGCCGGGAGATATTGTACTAGCCGATGGGAAAGTACTTGGCACGCATAATGGCTTCTGGAATTTCACCCTCGGACAAAGAAAGGGGCTCGGTGTAGCCTATTCAGAACCACTTTACGTGGTTAAACTCGACCCTGATGCCAACCGTGTAATTGTCGGAACCCGTAAAGAGACGTACGAATCAACCTTTATTGTCAATGATCTGAACTGGATCTCCATAGAAAAATTAACAGCTCCTATGGAGGTTACCTGCAAGATCAGGTCAGCCCAGAATGGGCGTGAAGCTACCATAGAACCTAATGACGATGGAGGTGTTAAAGTTACCTTCTACCACCCAAACGATGCCATCACACCCGGCCAGAGTGCCGTGTTTTATGAGGATGATATCGTTGTCGGAGGAGGAGTTATAGTGTAATTACGATTAAATCGATTTACGATTTACGAATGAAAATCTAATTATGGCAATTTCTTAAACCTTAACCTTTTTATTATGAGAACCTATATCATTTCACTCTTCACCCTGTTTTTAGCCTTTTCCACCGTCGCCCAAAAACCAATTAAGCTTGATCCGGCAGACCTTAAGAAACATGTTGAGTTTCTTGCTTCTGATTCATTGAAAGGACGCAAGCCAGGTACTCCTGAAGCAGATATTGCTGCTGGCTATATCCTTGAAAATTTTATGATGGCCGGGCTGGAGCCCATGTTTGACAAAGGATTTCAGAATTTTGATGTCGTTACCAGTGTTGGTTTGGGTGAGACAAATCGATTCTTATTTAACGGTACGGCTTATAAACTGATGGCTGATTATGTTCCTCTTGCATTTTCCTCTTCAGGAGGAGCGGATGCATCAATTGTTTTTACCGGGTTTGGCTTCGACATTGATCAGGATAGTTTGAAATGGAATGACTATGAAGGAATTGACGTTCAGGATAAATGGGTGATGTTTTTCCGTGCTGACCCCGAACCTGACAATTCGGAAAGTGCTTTCATTCCCTTTAGCAATATTCGAAGCAAGATATTGACAGCCAAAGACAAAGGTGCTGCAGGTGTATTGCTGGTAACTCCCCGCAGTATGGAAAAAAGTGACAAACTGATGCCTCTGGTTGTTGAAAACAACGAAGTCACAGCAGGTATACCGGTGATCAATATCACCCGCGACCTGGCAGACCAGCTTTTAACATCAAGCAGGTTTTCAGCTGATAGTCTCGATGCTATGATCATCCAACAGAAAAAACCGTTCTCTTTTGCTTTAGAGGAGAAGCTTTCGGCTCAAACGGAGGTGAATCAGGAGAAGGAGCAAACGGCGAATGTTGTTGCTCTGCTGAAAGGCAGTGACCCTGTGTTAAGTGAGCAGTATATCGTGATTGGAGCCCATTACGACCATCTGGGGATGGGAGGGTCAAACTCGGGTTCCCGGATGCCTGATACCAGTGCGGTTCATAACGGTGCTGACGACAATGCGTCAGGGACAGCCATGGTGATTGAGCTTGCCAGAGCACTGGCAGAACAGGGCGCACCTCCACGAAGCATCATTTTCGTTGCCTTTAGTGCCGAAGAGATGGGACTCCTGGGTTCGAAATTCTTCATTGACAACCCACCTGTCCCTGCCGGGTCGATCGAAACAATGTTTAATTTTGATATGGTTGGACGGTTCGATAAAGAGAAAAACTCTATTTCAGTTAGTGGAACAGGAACCTCATCTGAAGGAGATTCCATTCTTCTGGTCTATGAAAAAGACCTTCCGTTTAAGGTAGTTCACTCCCCGGATGGATATGGTCCCTCCGATCACGCTGCTTTTTATGCTGCCAACATCCCGGTCTTCTACTTCAATACCGGCGTACATACCGATTATCATACTCCCTTTGATGATACTGAACTACTGGATTTTGATACCGAAGCTACTGTAGGGAATTTTGCAGCAGATGTCATAGTAGCTGTTGCCGGGGCTCCGCAACCACTGACTTTCAAGGAATCTGGGAGCAAAGTTGCATCAGGACGTATGGGGAGACAGCTGAAGGTGACTCTTGGTATTATGCCCGATTTTGCCGGCTCCGAAAAGAAAGGCCTTCGTGTTGATGGCGTGACAAGTGGCAAACCGGCCGACCTCGGAGGAATGCTGAAAGGCGATGTCATCATTTCGATCAACGGACTAAAAGTTGAGAATATCTATGAATATATGTCGCGCCTCTCCAAACTGAAGCACGGACAAACCATCAACGTGGAGGTGATCAGGGACGATAAGAATGAAATCCTGCTGATTCAACTTTAATCGATTGGGAATCCACAGCACAATTATCCGGGCCTCTGCGGGCAGGCTCAGGTCATGCAGTCCGGGTCTTACCGGGTCTTGGTCATGCTCGAAGGGATGCAGATAATGTAATCGGCTTTCCCGAGATGCTCTTCAGAGAGTTGGTCGAGGTCATCCTGCTCTACACACGTAATCGTAATGATATTTGTATCGAATGGGAACCTCCTGGCGAAATCCCTGAGATACCATACTGTTCCCTCAAAGTTATCACTGTGATAAGAACCGTTAAAATGGATGATGGTACCTCCCTCTTCCAGGTTTTTATAAATGAAATATCCCATCGTAGCATCTTTTATGGCCTGGGCTTCAGCAAGGTTCATGGTCTGATGCATTGCGCCACTTCCTGCAAACATCTCTTTCATTGCTTTGTAGCAATTCATGGTGGAATCATACTTTATCGGGAGCGGCGCAATCATACCCCGCTGATATGCATTGATGCTGTCAAGTCCTTCAAATCCTTTCAGATTTACCAGGGCAGCATACCTGCGCGGGATATTGGAGGCAACGAATTTCAGGTCATGCTCACAGGCGAAATCCACCAAAGGAGCATAATCGGTTGAATAGTTTGGCCATAATTTGGCCTCCTTTTCAAAATCCTTCTTCCGGATAAATTTTGCGGTATATTCATCCAGTAACAACTGATTATCCCGCTCAAACATCTCTGCTGCCAGAACCAGTTTGTCCTGTTTAATTCCGTAAAGATCTACGGTAAGTTCTAACTCCAGCCAATGCGAGATTGGATTGTTGTGCAGCTCTCCGAAAAACACCACTTGCGAATTACCGGCATCTTTAAGCAGTTCTTTGTAAGAGGCTTTTTTTCCTTTGGCATTGAAAATCCTGTATGCCGGTTTGTCGGCCCAAACGGAAGTGCTGACGAGCAGTCCCGCAAGGATTAAAAGTATAAATCTGAATTTCATAAGCTATATTATTCTGTTTCTGGTTCAAATGATTCATCTGTCAATTCCGGTGTATCCGGATCAGTATCTTTTACTTTTGTGGGATCAACCCAGGTCCCATCTAGAATAGAATAGTAGATGTCAGGCTGATGAAGGATCTCGATTGCACGGGCCAGCTCCGGGTCGTTCCTGAGCGATGACTCAACTTTCCCCTTTTGGTAATAGTACCTTGAAATAATCTCCATTCTCAGCAACTCGCGGATTTGATCCTCATATTTTGTGATGTCTGCCTCTTTATCCTTGATCATGTGTTCTTTCAAGTGATTATACTCCTCCTCAATCGCTGCAAGGTAGTGTTCTTTTTCGGCTTCATTTTTCAGACGTTCAAGAGCCTTTTCACTTCGTGTTGTGTAAGTGTAGTCCTTGTCTGTGATGAAACGCAGGAAATCTGCGTATGTGCTGTCTGTGATCTCAAACTCACTTACAGAGCCAATCTCAGGATGGGTATGATGAAATTTCGTGGCATAATTAAAAATCAGAAAATTACCGTAAAGTGTAAGGGCAACCTGGCTGAATGACCTTGGCTTAACCGTGATATCGGGGGAGATACCTCCTCCGTCATAAACTTTTCTTCCTTTTCGGGTAGTAAATTCCTGGATGAGTGAATCGGGAATTTTAGTGAAATATCCGTTGTTATCCTTATGGCTGTAATCAATCGCCTGAATGCAACGACCACTGGGGATATAGTATTTAGCTACGGTGATCTTCAACTGGGCATTGTAACTCAGAGGAACAACATTCTGCACCAACCCTTTTCCAAACGTTCGCTGGCCAATTATCACCCCGCGGTCGAGGTCTTGCATAGCACCGGCGAAAATCTCACTGGCAGAAGCACTCTGGTTATCTGCAAGGACGACAAGGGGGATCTTCAGATCATCAGGAGGATACATTGTTTTGTGTACGCGGTTGCGATCCTTCACTTTCCCTTTGGTAGTGACGATCTCCTGCCCGCGTTCTATAAAAATATTCGAGAGGTCTATGGCCTCATTGAGCAACCCGCCACCATTATTACGCAGGTCGACGATCACTCCTGCAACAGGCTTCTTTTCCTTTAACTTCACAAGAGCCTGCTTTACCTCTTTTCCGGCGTTCTGAGTGAATCCGGTAAGTTTTATGTATGCTATGTCGTCACCTACGATTCCTGAATATGGGATGTTGTCGATTTTGATATTTTCACGGGTGATATTCTTCTCGATGATCTCCTCTGTTCCATCTCTTTTAACCTTGATAAGGACATCAGTCCCAGCTTGTCCTTTCAGGATGGCGCTAACCTCATCATAACTTTTACTCACTGCCGATTGCCCGTTTACCTCTACAATCTTGTCGCCCGCAAGCAACCCTGCTTTTTGTGCAGGAGATCCTTCATAGGGTTCTGACAGAACCACATATTCTTTTTGTTGGTGAATCAGAGCTCCGATACCTCCATATTGGCCTGTTGTGATAAATTTATAATCTTCTATTTCGGTCTCAGGGATATAGTTTGTATAGGGATCCAGGGAGAAAAGCATGGCATCAATTCCGGCCTTGGAGATCTCTCCGGGCTGGATTTCATCCACATACTCGCTGTTCAGCTCCTTGATGACATCAGTATAGATATCCAGATTTTTAAGGATCTCGAATGTTTGATCCTGTGGAGTCTGTCCAAATCCTGTCTG
>CALCGJ010000199.1 GCA_937900965.1 uncultured Bacteroidota bacterium
AGTTGAGAAGATTGGCATCAATCAGCCCCAATCCGAACGCTTGATTGATATCGTTGATACTCTCCGGAAACTTTCCGGTGATATAGTAGCAAAATGCGCGTTGAACATAGCCCCTGGCATCACCGGGATATAGTTTAAGAAAGTCATTGAGTAATCCGATAGCTTCGGGGTATTGTTCCGCATTAACAGTGGCCAGGATCTTGTTATATGCCTCTTCGGAAGCATTTGTTCGAGGTGGTGGGGCAATCGAATTCCGCAACTTTACGATGGAGGGATTTCCGGGCAGGTATTTAAGAGCTGAGTCCAGGACGACAATCGCCTCTTCTTTGTGTCCGTCGGCCTGTAGTTGGTTTGCAGCGAGGTTCCATACCACCGGATCTGTCTTTATCTCTTCCAGAAAATCGAACAGAATCTGAGTGGCTTCCTTGCGCTGGCCCTCCCTGAACATACAATCGCTCAACGATATGATCATATCCTGGTGGTAAGGTTTTAAGCGGTAAGCCTTCTTTCCCCACCAGATCACACTGTCCATCTTGCCAAGCTTATAATATGATTTTGCAATCTGATATTCCCGCCGGCTGTCCCATGGACTGACCGAATCGTTTTTCAACAGATTGATTGCCTCCCGGTAGCGGTTCTCATGCATCAGGTACTTTGCCTGTATAACGGCAATGGGTTCTCCAAAACAGCTCACTGTCGGAATTGAAGGGAAACCTTCAATAAAGAAAGAGGCTGGTTTAGTATATACCTTTGCACTAATATCGGAATAGGCCAGAAGCTGGTAATGGAGTGATCTGACATTTATTATCAGAATCCAGCAGGAAAAGAGTAACAAAACTGATACTAATACTGCGACAAGTTTGTTCAGATGATATTTGCGGAACATGGATCTGGAACGCAATGAAGAGTCCTGATCAGTTTTTAGTTGCATGTTGGAATATGCTGCTACGAGAGCAATATAGATTGCAAATAAAGATTGTACTTCAGGCCGGTCGGCAGGAAAATTGAAAAATGCATCCACGCTGTATGCCAGGATGCCAAAAGCCGGAATAAACAGTAGTCTGATCGGGTTGTCTTCGGTATCCGGCTTCAGGGATGCACGGATAAAGGGAATAAGAACCAGGATGAAGAGAGATATGTATATCAGTCCTCCCGGAAGCCCTGTTTCGGCAGTAATTTCGAGGAAATCATTGTGGTTTTTAATCATGTATGTGAAGTCCGGGATATCCTGGTTCTCATACTTCATCACCACAATTTTCCAGTTACCGGTCCCTACTCCAAGTAATGGATGTTCGCCAATGAGTTTTATAGATCTTCCCCATGCACCCAGCCGGGCATTGGTAGAGGACTCCTGTGCCGAGATTGATGAAAGGCGCGATACGATTCCGGTATTCCAGATGGTATCTGTGTTTTTTGGAAAGAGGAACTGTTGCGCCACCGTATAGATTACAACCGCTGCAATAAACAACCCTGCCCAGCGGACGATGGTAAGCAGATACCCTTTTTTTCCCAGAACCAGTTGCCGCATCAGGGCATAGATGAACAAAGCTATCACCAACAGACCCAGTCCAAGGTAAAATGCCCGTGTACTCAACAGTAAAATTGAGAGAACGGCAAACAGACAGGCAATATAACCCATGATCTTTTTCCAGCCACCGGAGAAGAAGATCAGGTAGAGCGCTGCGGGGATCTTGACAAACAGGACCGATGTGAGGATATTTTTGTGCGAATAGACCGACTTTATATCCATTATGGATGTTACCTCCCTGGAGATATACATGAGCATGTTATAAAAAACGGATAAACAGTCCACCAGGAGCAACATTGTTAAAGCAATTGCCAGGTGATGCAGATAGCTGCGGTTGCTGGAGAAAATTACAAACAGGATATAGGTGGTTGCAAAAACAGTGAGCGTTTTGATGAAATTCAACAGGGCTTCAGTCAGGTTGATGGCATTAATAAACGAGAGCAGCGAAATACACAGGAACAGGGTATAGGCAATTCCGATGAAGCTTCTGAAAAATTGCGACCGGAATTCCGGCCGTTTTGTATAGTCGGAATCAGCGAACAGAATGATGAACCCTATAAGGTTAAGAAGAGCGAGTGCCAGGAACTTGGGTCCTGCGGCATCGAACGTGTTAAAATTTGGCACAACAACAGGTATGATGATATAGGCCATCAGTAAAAGGTAGTATGACGGCTTAAGGCTGCTTTTCACCTGTTTTTTACCGGGAATGTGTTTTTTAGGTTTTTTGGTTTTCATTACCAGGTCACTTTGTTTTATTGCGTAAAGGGATGATCTTTGGTAATATTCAGCTCCCTCTTTTCCGGGTTATATAAAGTGTCGACCAGTTTCAGGTTTGCTGCAAGCGTACTGATCGCAAAAACTCTCTCGACAGCATGGGCCACGGTACCGTCTTTTTGTCCCTGTTCCTGTTCAAAATTTTCAGTTAACAAGCCAAGATTCAATAATGGCATCAACGCCTGCCTCCTTGCATAAAACATCGATCCTGCTGAAAAGTTAAGGCCGGGAAGTTGTGACGATTCAATTCCCATCGCATTACTCAGATTTTTAATCCTTTTTGCATTGGCTCCGTAATAGAGATTCATTGGTACAATATGCCCCCTGGGACCGATGAGTCCGACTGAATGATCTTTGTTTAAGATGTTCAGGGCTTGTTTAATTGCCTTTTCCTTCAGGAGCTTTGTATAAAGATCTTTGCGCCAGAGTTTGCCCGACAGGCGGTGATCTGATTTCTTTGTATGTATCTTCAGGATAACCTGAGCTCCATCTTTAAACGCTTGTGGAAGGATCTTCAAGAAAGGCAGGATATCGCGGCCATGATTCTCCACTACCAGCAAGCTGAATTTGTAGTGAGCCTGGTTAAAAAAGCCGGTAATCTTATCCGACAATTCAGAGGGACAGGTCACATAGAATTTGAAGGTTGCCCCGCTGTTATTTTTAAAGTATTCTATGATTTCCTGGAAAATCTCAAAGTGGAATGCATGGATGATTACCGCCAGGGTGGTGATCGGTTCTACGGGGACGGGTTCCGGCTGATAGATACTGTCAGATCCTTTCCAGAGATTGACATTTGTTCGGTCATCCGTATCCATTGACTTAATATGATCCTGTTGCAGAGACCATTGTTGGGCTTCATGCCAGTTGCGATAAGCCCTGCTGTTTCTGAAGAGAAATGGCATCGAACGAAAAACAATGGCCTTCACCGCCTCTTTATGGGGTCGTGATAACGGGAGATGCCACCAGGCTTTGGTGATTATCATCCACATTATTTCACACCCTCTGCATAAACTGATGGTTCAAGGGGATGATCGCCAAGGTCGGCCCGGTCGAAGTCATACTTTTGCCAGTCATGAATATCTGAGGTTTTGTAGCTAACAAGATGTACGCCCCCGAAACCTCCTTTTTTTATTAGTTCCGGAAGTGAATAGCGGTCGTACATCCACATGGTTCGCTCGTTGAGTTGTTCAACATAAGGTTTCGGGCTTACACCAAACCTGGTTTTCAGGTACCGGTAGAATTTATCCTTTATTTTAGTTGTTAGATCATTACTGATCCTCTTAACCGTATGCGGGGCCGAATCAGTTGCAGCTTTTTCCTCCAGCTTTTTAAAATAGGCTCCGGTCCTGATCTCTTCAAATACATCCCCATTACATCGTTTTATCTGCTCCCAGTCCACATCTCCGGAAGCAAGTAATTTCCACATCTCTCCTCCTGAGTTTGGTCGGACCATCTGGTCAATCAAATCTGCAACAGCCCATTTATATCTCCGGATATTATCTTCTGTTCGATTTGATGCAACGTTGTTAAGGCATTCTATATACTCGTTAGCCGACAATTCCAGGTCTGGCACCACCATCCGGCATATCCCTCCGGGTTCCGTTACACGATATAACTCTTGCACATGGTATAATCCCTCATCCGGAGTGAGATGCTCTATAACGTGGTTGCAGTAAACTACATTGAATGTGTTATCTGCGTACGGTATTGGGCCTCTAACATCCAGGTGTAACAGAAAAGGTGGTTTATCAGGATATTTTAGTGTGGCAAACTTGATATTATTCCACTCATCGTATAAATGGAATCGCTGTGAGAACTCAAAGGCAGTTCCTGTTCGCCAGATGTGCAGACGGTGTTTCCCGTCCGGGTTTTGAATTAGGTCCATAATAGAGATCGTTATAATGTTGTCACACAAATATTTCTAAATGCTTTTCCGAATCTGTACAGGTGATCCTGATACTTTATTTCAGCTTCTCTTTCCTCACTTGCATCTGCCCCTGGTTTCAAATTTGGCCATGCATTCAATAGACAATTTGCCAGATCATCAGGATCAGTTGGATTGAAAAACGTGCAATGATCTGGATTTTGCTCCCTGTGCATGGGTATATCGGAAGCAAAAACCTGTTTTCCCAATGCCCGTGCTTCTTCCAGTAGTGCACTCCACCCTTCGAAAAGGGAAGGTTGAATGATAGCAGCAGCTCCACGCATTAACTGAACCTGATCTTCACGTGGGATCAGTCCCAGTATTTTGATGTTATTTTGAAGTTTGTTGTCACCGACGAAATTCATGAGTTCTCCATGATAAGCAGGATGACGATAATCGTCTGTAGAGCCTGAACACACCAGCATGATTTCTTTAAGCCCTTTTTGAGTAAGTTTTGCAATAACCTCAAATAACATTCGATGGTTTTTATGAAGCCAGAACTGAGCAGGGAACATCAGGTATTTGTCGGGCAATTGAAAATTCTTTATTATTTCGCCACACTCCGGGCGACTCCAATCTTTTCCCAGCCAAAAGGTTAATGGGAGTACTCTCACCTTTTTCTCCGCCAAAGAAGAGAAATTTATGGCATCTTTCTTTGAAAATTCATTGCTGACAACAACAATATCAGAGTTTTCAAATAACATTGCATAATGCGATTCGCGAATTGCGATCTCCTTTTCTGAAAAAAACTGAGGATAATATAAATGCTGAAAATCAGGAATCCAACTGATGGTTCTTGGATAATCAAATTCTGGTTTATGCGTGAACGGAGATGGGAATATTACCCTGCACTCATTTTTTCTAAGTTGTGTCAGCAGAGTATTATCAGAAACTTCAGGAATAGGTTCGGAAAGCCCTTCAAATGCAACTATTTTTTTAACCAGTGTATGAATATCCTTGTAATCATTAACAGAAAAAGAGTTTCCCTTGTAAAATAAACATATTTCAAGTCTTTGGTCATCAGGCAGTAAGGAATTTGCGTATACCAGACTTTTAATGTAGATATGGCCTGCCAACCAATCCCTGGAGCCCGGATCAACCAACCCTATTACTTCACTACTCATGATATATTACAATACATCTCTTTTTTCAATTCGCTCCATCACATCAGTTTCACTGATTTGATAAATATCAGGAAAAATAAAATCATTAAGAACAGCCTCAAGAGTATACTTATATTTTTGTGCGATAGTGATATCCGGATAAACGTATTTGAAAGGAAAGATATATGATTCAAGGGGGATAATCTCAGGAGGATAAGGGCTGAACCGCATGAAATTATGACCGTTTGCAATACAAAGAAAAGGAGTTCCCATACTTGCTGCAATATGAATGACTGAAGATTCATTGCCAACTATAAAACTTGCATTGGAAACCAGGGAGAGAATTTCAACCAGGTTTGTCTTATTAATCAAATTAATTGCCTGGTTATTCGATAAACAAAAAGCAGCTATTAACGGTTCAATGTCGCTCTCCGTTTGATTACCTATAAAAATAATCTTTTTTGTTGTGTGGTTGGTCAATGATTCAGCTAATAATAAATAATTCCGGACAGACCATTTTTTGGACTCAAACGTGCCACCGGGAAATATTACAATTGCATTTTCAATTGAGTTAACCTCTTTTACCCTGAGTTCAATGACAGGTTTGGAGATATTCAGTTTTTTTTTCAGGATTTTTTCTGCGAAAATTTTATATCGGTAAAATTCAAACAAAACATCCTGCCCGGTTTCAATAATTTCAGTGTAATGGTTATCTGAATGATGTAATTTTCTTATATCCATATTTGAGTCATCCGCCCTCATACCGATTTTCATCCTGGCATTTGAATATAGTGCAATTGTATCATCGTATTCTTCTGATCTTGAGTGTGTTGGATTAATCAGGATTTCGTATTTCCTGATTTGATGAAATAGATTTAGTTTGTACCAGGTATTTGATGAAAACCTGTTCTTATCAACCCAGATAAACCTGTCAATCCATTGGTTATCCACCTCTTCAGCTAAATCCCTGAAACTGGAATTTCCTATCAATGTTATCTTATAGTTTCCAAATACACTGTCATTCCTGATCTCTTTTAACATAAAACGGAACAAAACGTAATCACCGATATTATCCAGCTTCACGATTAAAAGAGAACCTTTTACAAGGGGGGTAGGAATTTTTCTGACAGAAAAGAATAAAAAGTTTTTAAGAAGCTTTTTAACTATGTTAAAAAGACCGGACCATTTATAAATACCCATCTGTATTATGCTGAGAATCATAAACCTTCGTTGATTGTCTCCAGTCTTTTTATAATAATGTCTGCAGAATTATTCCATGTCCAGTTCTTCAGCACATCTTCAGAAGCGTATCTGCCTTTAGCTTTCGCCTCTTCCCGATGTTCATATACGTACCTCATCAGATACTGCAGATGTTCTTCATCGGGATTCGCCCACTGGAATCCATCGTAATACGGGCATTTTGCTTTCGCATCGATAAGCGCCTTGGTTCTCAACAAAAACGCGTTCTTGTCATTCATAAATTCAGTCTGAGCACTCCAGTTGGTGACAATCACAGGAAGGGCACAAGCCATTGCCTCAAGTATTGGCATACCCCAGCCCTCTCCGTGAGTAGGCAAGACAAAACAGTCAGCCGACCGGTAAAGGGCCCCCATCTCATAATCGGGAATTTCATGACAATGAATTAACCTAATGCCATTGCCATCCTGTACTATTGGTTTATTATGGATAAAAACAATCTCAGGATGACCTAGTGCTAATTCCATTCTTCTGATCTGGTCTGGTATATCAATAGAGGCATCATTGTTAATGATCTTGCAAACCAGTTGTACATCTTTATCGTACTGGAATTCCTTTGAAAAAGAGCTTAGTAGCTTTTCGGGGTTCTTACGTTCACCCCACTCGAATACAGATAAAAAAGTAAATTTATCCGTTTGTCTGAACGACTTGATAAAAGGGTTGAACAAATCGGGATCAGTTCCCAATGGGATTGTATAAATCGGCACCTTAACACCGCTATCTCTGAAGGTTTCAATATTAAAATGTGAAGGCACCCAAACCTCATCCATCCTGTTTGCATTTTCGACCCATGTTCCTGGTATACCCGAGACTTCCAGCATCGTGAAACCAATCTTATATCGTCCTGTGTTTTTATGGAAAACATCTCCTTGTCCATAAACTACCTGTATGGGCAGATCATCAAACGGTCTGCCCGTCAAGATGTTGATGATATAATTTTCTGATATCTTGTCCTCTTTTACAGGGAACGGAGTATTCTTGCCATAAACATATTTATATCTTACGTCTACATGCTTTCTGTCCAGTGCAAGCATAATATTCTTTGACGATACCGCATATCCCGAAGGGAAGTTAACGATGGAATGCCAGGCTATTTTTCTCTGGTATTGTTGTAATAACCGGGGAGGCCATTTGGTTCTGAAGGTTTTTTGCGCCTTTGAAAAAGACCTGGGAAACGACAATTTGTTTTCCCGGGTTGAAACATGTTGATAATGCATCAATGTCACTCTTCCGTCACAAACAGTTTTATAACCTTTCGCCTTTGCTTTTAAACAATAATCCGTGTCTTCGAAATAGGCAAAAAAATCTTCATCGAGCAAACCTACTTTTTCAATGACTTCCCGCTTTATATAAACACATGCAAAAACAACACCTTCAACTTCACGGATTACGTTGTACTGATTCATCTCTGTTTGTCCGGACCCTATTTGCTGCCCCCAGTATGTCTCGGGATAAAGAAAGGTTCCTGCATGAAGGAGCATGTTTTGCTCATTGACTAGCCGGCATCCAACAATTCCTGTATGATCGTCTTGATAAGCAGACTGTTGCAACAGGCCGAGCCAATCCTTCTGGATAATGTTCATGTCATTGTTTAACAGGACTATGTCTGTATCCTTCGTAAATCGTATTCCAATGTTATTTCCTCTCGTAAAACCAATGTTCTTTTCGTTTTTAATAAGAGTGATTGTGTCTAAAGATTCCAGGTAGTCAATGGTTTCCCTATTACTCCCATTATCAACTACAATAATCTCAAAATTGTCGAACGTTGTGTTCCTGCTCAATGAATCCAGACATTGCCTGGTATACGCCAATCCGTTCCAGGTTAACACAATAATGGATACTTTCTTTGAAAATGACGGGGTTTTTACTGATGAAACGACAGGGAGGTCATTTGATGTTGGGTCTGGTGATTCCTGAAATGCTCTGAAGGCTCTCTGCCAGTTCCCGTTCTGATCGCTGCCTGAGTTTTTGTTTCCGGAGCCGTTCGGATTCTGATTGCCGATCAACATCAATAAACTTATCTCCAGAGAAGTATACCTGGCAACAAAACCTCTTACTTTCCGATGAAGAAATGGAAATGCTGCAAGAAGCCTTATTATTAAAATGAACAAAACTCTCAATAATCTTTTAATCACGTGAGTGTGGTTGTTAAACGTTTTTATTCATTTCTTTTAAGATCAGCTCTCATCATGATCTCAATTAATTTTGCAAACTTTGTTTCAGGTTCCCAGCCAAGCTCACGTCTCGCTTTCGAATAATCCCCTATGGTCAGGTTAAATTCAGCCGGCCTGAAAAAATCAGGATTCACTTTTACCCGGACCTGACCGGTTTTTTCATCCCGCCCGGTTTCGTTAACACCAGATCCTTCCCAGATAATAGTTGTACCAATAATGTTGAAGCATGTCTCAATCCACTCCCTCACTGAATGGGCTTCGTTCGTAGCAATAACATATGCATCAGGTTTATCGGTTTGAAGCATTTTCCACATTCCCTCAACATACTCTTTGGCGTAACCCCAATCTCGTTTTACATCCAGATTTCCAATATCAAAAGAGTCCAGTTTGCCCGAATGAATTCTTGCAACAGCATCAGTGATTTTCCGTGTCACAAATTCAATCCCCCGCAGGGGAGACTCATGGTTAAACAAGATGCCGGTTGAAGCAAAGATATTATATGATTCCCGGTAATTGATAGTCATCCAGTAGCCGTACAATTTTGCCACCGCATAAGGGCTGCATGGATAGAAAGGAGTTTCTTCGTTTTGTGGAAATTGTTGTGTTTTTCCAAATAGTTCTGAAGTCGATGCCTGGTAAAAACGAATCCCCTTATCTGTCATCCTAACCGCTTCCAACAGGTTTGTTACTCCGATGCCGGTCACATTTCCGGTAAGCACAGGGTTCCTGAATGAATGAGAAACGAAGCTTTGAGCTGCCAGGTTATATACCTCAGTAGGTTTAACCTCCTTGATAATCGTAGTAAGGTTACCGGAATCCAGCAGATCAATTTCAACCAGCCTGATTTTGTTGGTGATTCCAAGTTCATCCAGCCTTGAAAATACAGGATTGCTCAGTCCCCTGAAGCCTCCCACAACTGTATAATCCTTATTTAAAAGTAAATGGGCAAGGTATGCCCCATCCTGACTTGTAATACCCGTTATAAAAGCAGTTTTCTTCATCCCAATCTATATAAAAAATTAAGTTAGTTGATGTTGTTTCATCCAGATCCTATTTTATTCCATGATGTAATAAGCTCCGCTTGGGGGTTTGTAAAGCTTCATCGTAAAGATCAAGCAGTGATGATGCACTCTGCTTCCAGTCAAACTTAGCCGCCTGCATTTTTCCTGCTATGCCTAAATAGTCCCTTTCATCCCTGTCTGTGGCAACACGAAGCAATGTCTGAGCCCATTCTTCAACATCCTCAGGGTCAAGTAAAAGTGCCGCATCTCCGGCCACTTCCGGAATCGAAGAGGTTTCCGAGGTCAGTGTTGGAGCACCAAACTGCATCCCTTCAAGAACTGGTAACCCAAAGCCCTCAAATAGAGTAGGGTAAACATTTGCATAGCAATTTCGATAAAGCCAGATCAACTCTTCATCAGACACATAACCTGTCATTACAACCGATGATGTTATCCCAAGATCAGCCAGATGCTTCTTAAAGTCCTCCATAAGCCAGCCTTTTCCACCTGCCAGTACAAGTGACATCTTAGGGCCTCCCAAAGCCAGATAGCGTGCATACGCCTCTGCTAATTTTCGTTGGTTCTTCCTGGGTTCAATCGTCCCTACATTAAGCCAGAAATTTCCGGATTGAATGGCTTCCAGGACCTTTGGCCGTTTTCCTGTGGCTGAAGGATCAGCAAATCGTGAACAGGGATAGATTACACGAATATGATCTTCGGGGAATGAAGGAAATGTATCCAGATAATATCTCCTTGAGGCCTTTGAAATTGCAACAATCCAGTCAGCTGCTATTGAAGACCGAAACACCCCTTCAAAACTTCCCACACGGTTGGTTTCAGTTGTCCACGCTGGCTCAACAATAAATGCCAGGTCATAAAAGGTATAGATCAGGCGGCTTGATACCAGTTGTACAGGACACCAGAAATTATTTGAATGCACAATATCAGGTTTCTCCAGCAACGTCTCAAGATCGTTATTTTTCCAGAATATTCCTGCAGATGCCCGTGTCGGATGCATTTTCTCATAACGGGTATTTCCGGCCGGAAATGGGTTCAATAA
>CALCGJ010000200.1 GCA_937900965.1 uncultured Bacteroidota bacterium
CCTGGGTGTTAAATTGGGGTATAATGCCAACAAACTGAGCACCAACCTCGACAGCGTCAAAACCCAATTCAACAGTGGTTTCCATGTAGGTATCTGGACTCACCTGGGCAAGCGCTTCTATGTAGCCCCTGAGTTGCTCTATACAATGAGTGGTGCTGTTTTCAGTGAAGAGGGAAAAGTATCAACAAATGGTTGGAAGCAAAAGATCAACATCGGTAGCGTGGACATCCCGGTTTTGCTTGGATTTAAAATCATTCACTCGGATGTCATTACATGGCGGATTGAGCTGGGCCCCGAGGCGTCATTCATTGTCAATAAAAAGATCAAAGAACAGAATTCCGTGATCGGACCCATCCAGGAATCAAGCTTGAGCGACGTGAACTGGTATATTGAAGGGGGAACAGGCATCGATGTACTGTTCCTTGCGTTTAATATCCGTTACAAATACGGATTGAATAAGATGATCCAGGATGTCCAGAACTGGAAGTTCGATTCACATAACGGTATGTTCCTGGTATCTGTTGGTTTTAAGATCTTCGGAAAGAAGTAAATTTCCATGCGCTTCGTTACGTTGCTTGTGTTGGTTATTCTTGGCTTGACAGGGTTTTCTCAAAAACCTGTCATCGAATGGGTGAGTATTCCGGCTGGTACATTTATGATGGGCAGCCCGAAGGCGGAAGCCGAACGGTTCGATGATGAAGTGCAGCACCAGGTTACCCTTGGTGCCTTCAACATGAGTAAATACGAAATTACCTTCGGGCAATACGACAAGTTTTGTGATGCAACCGGCAGGTCCCAGCCATTTGATGAAGGATGGGGAAGGGGCAAAAAACCTGTCATCAATGTCAGTTGGACGGATGCAAAAGCTTTTGCCGAATGGATGGGTTGCCGGCTGCCTACCGAAGCCGAATGGGAGTATGCCACAAGGGCTGGATCTGCAACACCATTTTATACCGGCGACTGCCTGGGGACAGGTCAGGCGAATTACAACGGGAATTATCCATACAGCGGTTGTCGGGAGGGAACACTAATGAGAAAAACGGTACCTATAGGGGGTTTTGAGCCCAACACATGGGGTTTGCATGATATGCTTGGAAATGTATGGGAGTGGTGCAACGACGTGTACGACAACTATCCCCCCGGAGCACAAACCAATCCCAAAGGACCCAGCAAGGGAACAAACCGTGTGATCCGTGGAGGTAGCTGGTATTGTTACGCCAACTATTGCAGGTCGGCCTACCGGGGAAACCATAACCCCGATCAGGTCAACTACGGCATCGGCATCCGGCTGGTTTCGGATAATTAGGCTGAGGTTATTTAGTAGATATTTTTTTCATGGAAACCATTTACCCAAAAAAGAGATTCCTGCTCCCGGCACTCATCATGCTGACTCTGCTGTTCTTCGTGGCTCATCCTGTTTCAAGTCAGGAAATCAAGCTGGAAAATTCATGGAACTCAACAGAAGACACATTGTTCCGGGAATTGAACGAAGTGGTTATCACTGCCACCCGGATGCCTGAAAGGATCATCGATATCCCCTATTCGGTTGTACGGCTTAATTACTCGAACTACCAGTTTGACCGGAGAATTGGAGCCAACGATATGTTGTCGGCAGTTCCCGGTCTGTTTCTGCAATCGAGATACGGGAACCACGATGTTCGATTCTCGATTCGTGGCTTCGGAAGCCGGTCTAATTCAGGAATCCGTGGCATCCGGATCCTTCTTGACGACATCCCCGAATCGGAACCCGACGGCCAGACCCGCATCGAGGCAATTGACTTCAACTCTATCGGCAGGATCGAAATTGTGAAAGGAAGCGCCTCTTCGCTCTATACCAATGCCCCAGGTGGAGTAGTTAACTTTATCAACGATATAGAGTTCGACAACTCCTCCCTCGTACAATTTAACCAGGTTGGATCGTTCGGCCTCTTCCGTAACGGCATCAAGGCTGCCGTGCGCACCGACAAATACCGTTTTCTGACAACATACAGCTACCAGAATTACAATGGATACCGGGAGCACAATAACGAGTACTGGCATATCCTCAATACGGTGGTGGAGACAACCCCTTCGGAACATACCCGGCTGACAATCCTGGGTTATTTTGTGGACGGAAGGATCAAATTACCGGGATCACTGACCAAAGAGGAGTTTGAACAGGACCCTTACCAGGCTAACCAGCGGTCTATCGACCGCGACGAGAAACGAATCACTACCAAAGGCAGGTTAGGTATCCGGTACAATGCCACCTTTGGCCGGAAGTTGAACAACAACATAGAGGTGACTGCTTACGGAACGATCAAGTATTTTGAACGCACTTCCCGGGAGTATCGGGTCATAAACCGGTATGGGTTGGGATTCAGCGGAAAGTACATCAACCGGCAGCAAATTGGCAAACGAACCAATGAAGTCATGGTTGGAGGTGACATTTTTGCCCAGCCGGCGCGGGTTGAATTCTATGAGAATATCAATGGAAACCGTGGGGATCAGATCCAGCAACTTACCAGCGAGAACATCACCAATAAAGGACTCTATTTCTCCGATAACTTTGAGATCCTGCCCGACAAGATGTTTGTTCTGCTGACAGGACGGTACGACAATGTCAGGTATCGGCTGGATGAAGAGACATTGCCATCAAGGGACGGCCATCTCCGGTTCCATGCGTTTACGCCAAAGATCGCACTCAATTACAAGATCCTGCCTCTTATAGCGCTCTATACCTCGTTCGGATACAGCTTCGACAGTCCGGCGAACAATGAACTCGACAGCCCCGACCCTGTTTATCTGTTCAATCAGGACCTGAAACCGCAGGAGTCACAAAATTTTGAAGTAGGAATAAAGGGGAAACTGTATCAGCGTAACACCAAATGGTTTAAACGGGTATTATTCGAAGCAACAGGTTTTTATATCGTAGTAGATAATGAAATTGTCCCCTTCGAAGTGCTTGGGGATGTCTTTTTCCGGAATGCTGCTAAAACCCACAGGCTGGGCACCGAGTTGGGAGGGCTGGTAGAGATCTGGGAGAATCTCAATTTTGAAGCCTCCTATACCTGGTCTCACTTCCGGTATAAATCCTATGAAGCCCTTATTATAGAGATAGATTCAACGGGGGATTTTATTGAAACAGCCAGGGATTTTGCCGGCAACATCGTACCCAGTGTCCCCGTCAATAATCTTTATATAGCACTCTCCTACTCACACCCCTTTGGCAAACACTTCAACATCTTTGCCAAGTTAAGTTACCAGGGGATCAGCGGCCTCTGGGTAGATGATGCAAACTCCGATGAAACTGCTCCCTACAGCCTGCTCAACAGTGTGGTTGGAGTGGATATACGGTTCGGCAAATTCAACCTGATGTTCTCAGGAGGGGTCAACAACATCTTTGATGCAAAATATGTAGGATTTACCAACACCAACTCAGCCGATAAACGTTTCTATGAAGCCGGCGCTCCACGGGATTATTTTGTTTCGCTGAATTTGGGGTACAGGTTTTAGTACCCAATCCCAACCCCTCCCTCCTGAGGGAGGGGAGTAAGTCCCCTTCAGCAACTGCTCCCTTTAGGGCAAGGGTAAACAGTTGCTGAAAAAAATGAGTAAATTTGATCTCAATATCTGTGAACATCTGTGAACATCCGTATAATCTGTGTTCCATTTGATAAAATATCATTCTAAGATTGAAGAGAAATGAAATTCTTGAATGTATTACTCCTTTTACTGATAATCTCCCATGGCTTATTTGCCCAGGATAATTCTGTAACTCTCCGTTTCACTGACAACTACCGCCTTTACCCCAGCAGTGTAAACCAAACAGAGGTCTTTATTGTGAGAAATCCCCTGAACCAGAATATTCTGTTCTCTTCTTGCAATACCCTTAATTTCATCCCATTCTTCATCAGTGAAGGGATCTTTATAACAACTGACGGAGGTCAGAGCTGGCAAGGGAACGATACCTGTACCGGTGACCCCATAGCTTTTCACGGAGGGGATCCCGGCATCGCAATTGACAAAAACGGTACGTTTATTCTCACACGGCTTGGACGTTCCCCTTTTGTTGGCCTTTACTCTCATTACTCAACGGACGACGGAGCCACCTGGTCGGCGCAGAAAGTTATCTCGACCGACGACCTGGAGCGGGCATCAGTGATAAGTGATGCCAATCCGGTCAGCGCTTACTACGGTCGCACCTATGCTGCCTGGGTGAATTTTGCTCCTCCTTTCCCGGTAAGATTTGCTTCTACGGATGATGCCGCCGGGAGTTGGACAACGCCCACACCGGTGAACAACCCAACCAACCGGAGTGCCGGAGGCGACCTGGCCGTCGGGCCAAACGGGGAGGTCTATGTTTGCTGGGCGGGAGTCACCAATGTTACCCCCTTCAAAGAGATTCTTGTGGGATTCGCTTCCAGCTCAAACGGAGGGACTCAATGGAATGTCACCGAGCAGGCTTTTCAGGCAAGTGGAATTACCGGTGTGCTTCCCAACAAGGATAACATCCGGGTGAATGGATTACCCAACATGGATTGCGATCTCACAAACGGACCAAGGAAAGGATGGATCTACATCGTGACCGGACAAAAAGATTTACCCCCGGCGGGCAGTGATCCGGACGTTATCCTTAACCGCTCTACCGACGGCGGTTTGACCTGGTCGGCCGGCATCCGGGTAAACCAGGATCCGTTGAATAACGGGAAAGAGCAGTATTTCCCTACCGTTCATGTTGACAGGTATGGAGCTGTGAACGTGATCTATTACGATGACCGGCATACCACCAGCGATTCAGCCGGTGTCACCCTGGCCCGGTCGACCGATGGGGGCAACACCTGGATAGAGTATGAATTGAGCGATCACAATTTCAAGCCGACACCAATCGGAGGACTGGGACAGGGGTACCAGGGCGACAACATCGATATCACTTCAACAGACAGTACCCTATGGCCGGTATGGATGGATAACTCGACCGGTATTTACCAGATATGGACCGCCCCGGTGAAATTCTCAATCATACAAGCGATCAAAGATCAACAACCGGAGTTCGACTTCCAACTTTATCCAAATCCGGTGGTTTCAGGTTCAAGGTTCAAGGTTCAAAGTTCAAGGTCGGGGAAGGTTACACTGAAACTTTTTTCTTTGCTTGGAGCAGAAGTCCTGACTGTGTTTCAGGGGGAATTGAACAAGGGGGAACATGTCTTTGATTTGAAACCTGAGATGTTGAACCAGGGCTTGGGAATGATCCCTGGAGTTTATCTTGCCCGACTAACGGTTAACGGTGTCTCCAAAACCATCAAACTGATATATCTTTAATCAGCCCCTCTTTCCTTCGTGCCTTCGTGTCTTCGTGGTGAAGCCTTCGCCACCAAAACACAAAAACACTAAAGCAGGACGGTGCTGCTTTCTAACGAAATCTATGTGCCTATCAATCAACATGATACAATACATTAGAAACAAATGTTTGCATATGTATATATTTGTATTTAATTTGCGTCTAAATTATCCAAAGTATGAAAAAACTTACTTTCTTGTCTATTTTGGTTGTAGCATACTGCTTATCAACCAACATTGTTCAGGCTCAGGTAGCCATTAACACCGATGGAAGCGACCCGAATGCTGCTGCCATGCTGGATGTAAAATCCACCTCAAAGGGATTGCTGATCCCCAGGATGTCTACGGCACAACGCACTACCCTTGGTACCATTGCAGTTGCTGGTTTGATGGTGTTTGATACAGATTTTAATCAGTTCTTTTACCATAACGGCACGATTTGGCTGGAAGGATCCACAGGAAATTTATGGACGAGGTCCGGGTCCATTACCTATAATACAAATCTGACTGATAATGTTGGAATAGGTACCTCAACACCCGGTTATATTGCCGGGGCCACCAGGTATTTAACTGTTTCTTCGTCTGGTGGAGGATCCAATAAGATCACTTCGCTGGAGCTGAAAGGAGCTTCTGGCACAACCTTTTCCCCGGTGAACAGGATTGATTTCCTTTCCCAAGGCACCGTTGAAATTTATAATCTGGCAAGGATTGAAACCAGGATCACTAATGCTCAATTTGAAGGGGAGTTACTATTCTACACGAATGGAGGCTCTCTGACCGAGAGAATGAGAATTGATGAAGATGGGAAAGTTGGGATAGGGACCTCATCACCGGCCAGGACCTTGGAGGTAAATTCTGGCTCAGAGTACCGGACTGCCCGGCTAAGTTCAACCCAGGCTGGGGCAACACTGGAGTTTGTAGGCACTAATGCCACTAACTGGGCCGTTGGTACTTTTGATGGCCAGGCCCGTCTTTTTTCATCTACTGATATCTTCTCGTCCTATACTGATGAGTTCGTCTTCTCTAAGACGGTTTTCACTCCTTTCACTGACAATAGCAAGGATTTAGGAACCAGTTCCCTTCATTGGAAGAGGTTGTATGGGATAGATGGCAGCTTTACAGGTCAGGTAGCAGTCGGAACGGAATCATTCCTTGGACCACTCCATGTTCATGACGGAACAAGCAGTCATGCAACACTATATATTACTCCGAGTGCCTCTGCTTCGGGTGACAGTTCATCCATTTTTTTGGCTGAGGATAGTGATGCCAGTTTTGGCATGTACTGGTTATTTGATGGTTCTGACCCTCAGGGAGGGGAGATGGAGTTATGGGGGAAATCATTAAATACACATTATGGGCCTCACCTGTTGATCGATAGAAATACCGGCAACATGTCGATCAGCTCTTCGGCCTTTATGGGTAAATTACATATCCATGATGGAGAGAGTAGTAATACCAAGGTATACATTACTCCTCAAACAACTGTTAACGGGGATAGTACAACCATCTTTATGGCTGAAGACGACGAGGCATTGTATGGCATGTACTGGCTCTATGACGGAAATGGAAACGATATGGAACTCTGGGGGAAGTCACTGTCCAATACATATGGTCCCCATTTTATAGTAGACAGAAACAGTGGTAATGCGGCTTTTGGAAGCACCTTTGCAACAGGATACAAACTTTCGGTCGGAGGCAAGATCATCTGTGAAGAGGTACGGGTAGCCCTGACAGCGGCCTGGCCCGATTATGTATTTAAGAAAGATTATTCCCTGATGCCGGTTGAACAACTGGCTGATTTTGTAGATACCCACGGCCACCTTCCCAATATCCCATCTGCTGTGGAAATGGAAAAATCAGGGCAGGAAGTCGGAGAGATGCAGCGATTAATGATGGAAAAGATCGAAGAACTTTCTCTTTACATTATCGATCAGGATAAACGGTTAACAGATCAGCAGAAACAGATCCGGGAATTAAGGGATCAGCTTGATCAAGGTAAGAAGTAATATACGTCTGTTCAAAATCCGGATCCTATGCAATACAAGATATACCTGGTTCTCGTTGGAGTTTTGCTCTGGACTTTCCCGATCAGTTTGGTCGGGCAACAGCAAGATTTAACATCCTTACTGGAAGGAAAAGATACTTTTCAGCAGATTACTGAAACGGTGGAACAATACCTGGAAACGATGCCTGAGGGGAGTGACAAAGAGAGGCTTCAAAAGCATTTCACACGGTGGGCATATTACCGGTCGTTACACCTTGGCCCTAACTTTGAGATGGTTAACATTTCGCAGAAGACGGTGGAAGCTATGAATAACCTGCCGGATGCCATGGTGACTACAGCTAATGGTTCCTGGACACTTGTAGGGCCCAGCACCTCCACCACCAACAACCCGGGGGCTGACCTCAATGGTATCGGTAGAGTTGACCGCATGGCTTTTCATCCATCCAATTCCAGCATCATCTATATTGGGACAACTGCCGGTGGACTTTGGAAAACGACCAACGGAGGTACAAGCTGGACACCGATATCTAACTTTATTCCCTCGCTGGGCATCTCCGGCATCGTAGTGGATCACAGTGATCCCAACAATACGATTTACGTCTTGACCGGGGATGGTGACAGCTATATTTCAAATTATTTTGTTAATCTTTCCGGATACCTCAGGCTTTCGGTGGGCGTACTGGTCACACATGACGGAGGCACCACCTGGGAGCAGACCGGGAATATGTCAAACAATGAATTCACCGGATATAGATTGATCCAGCATCCATCAAATGCTGATATTCTGATCGCTGCTACATCAGACGGTATCTATCGTACCACTGATGGAGGGGATACCTGGACTCAGGAGCGTGCCGGGAGACACTACGATGTGGAATTCAAACCGGGAAGTCCTTCCCGCGTTTATGCTTCCGCACCCGGTGCTTTTGTCTATTCCACCAATACCGGCGATACCTGGAATACCGATGCGACATTTAATGTTGCATTGTGTGCCGGTGGCCGCGTAGAGATCGCAGTCACTCCCGATTATACCAGTAAAGTTTATCTGCTTGCCGGACCGGCCTATTCGGCAAGCAATACGTTTTGCGGATTTTATCAATCTACCAACAGTGGTTCCTCATTCACGCGATTGACGAACAGCCCGAATGTGCTTGGAAAAGAAGATGGTAGTGGAAGTGATCAGTCGAAATACGATATGGGGCTGACAGTACGGGCTGATGATGACCAAAAAGTGGTTGTAGCCGGACTAGTGACATTTAAATCCACCAATGGCGGAAGTACATTTACTTCTGCCAGTACCTACCGGGAATCAGGTGGGAATTACATTCATCCTGATATTCATTATGTTGCATACAGCCCTCTGAATAACTACTTATATGCTGCCGGGGATGGAGGATTTCACCGGAGTACGAATAACGCTTCCAGCTGGACAGATCTGTACAACGGCATTGAAGCCACTCAATTTTACCACATGACAGATTATGATGGTAACCAATACGCAATGCTGGCCGGTTGTCAGGACAACGGCATCAAATACAAGACAGCAAATAGCTCCAATTTTTCACATATCTATTGTTGTGACGGGGCAGATGGCATCATTCAGTATAATGACCAGACCAAAGGATATGTAGGGGTTAATGCTAGAATTTACAAGTACACAAATTTTACAACAACCTCTCCAACGAATATCCGTAACGGTGGTTTCTTTATGCAAATGGAGATGAACAGCAGCAACACAGACATTATCTATTTCGGAGATAATCGTGTGTATAAGTATACTGCGTCAACCACTACTACAACACAACTGGGAACAGTTGCCCGCGGACACTGGGCTCTGAAAACCTGTCCCAGCAACTCCAACAGGATCTATGCAGCGGGGGGCTCATCTGTTTTTGATACTACCGGTGCAATGTACGAGACGCCGGATGGGGGGGATACATGGAATACTGTTTCCAGTAATACCGGATTCCCCGCTACTTTTCCACGCATATCAGATATAGGGGTAAAACCAAATAACTCGCCCCAGGTCTATGCGTGTTTTAGTGGTTATACAGATGGTGTGAAAGTTGTATACTCTTCGAATTCAGGGAGTACCTGGACAAATGTCAGTTACGACCTCCCCAACGTTCCGGTATGGAGCATTGAAGTAGATGTTTCGAATAACGTGTATATCGGTTGCGATATCGGGGTCTATTACAAGGCAGCGGGAGCCACAAACTGGGAACCTTTTTACAACGGATTGCCAAACGTTCCCGTTTCGGACCTTGCTATCAATGAGGGGTCTGATCAACTACTGGCCTCGACCTTTGGAAGGGGAATCTGGAAAAGCAGCCTCAGAGCATCGTGTCCCATTAATACATTAATAAGCAGCAATGTTTCAGGGCCTTATTTCAGATCTGCCTCCAACTCAATCACCATGACCTCTCAGGTGACAGGCGGTGCGGGAACATCAGCTGTGTTACGGGCAGGCGGCTATGTCGATCTGAAGGTGGGATTCAAGGCCGATGGCACTCCAGGCAATGAATTTCTGGCATACATCGGTCCTTGCAACTCCGGGACACCTCCCTATACTTCTTCCGGACCACTTTCCGAGGCCTCTGCCGGGACCCTTTCGGATGCGTCTACCGAGATACTTCTTGCCACTGCTTCAGATCAATACCCTGTTTATCCACAGGAGCTTTCAGGATATGAATTGCTGATGACCAGGCACCTGGGGACCATAGAAGTAACAGGTACACCTGAGGAGGCGAACAGATCGGTGATCGTACGTACTTTCGAAGAGGGAGAGATGCGGCTTCTTCTGGCGGAAGCAACAGGCCAGTACAAACAGGATGTTGCCTCCTTCAGCGGAACAGCCGGAACTTACACCTACCCTTTGAATACTTCAGGGTTAAATGCGGGAATGCATTATCTATACCTTGTAGTGAACGGCAAGGTCTCGCACCTGCAGGAAGTAGAAGTTGGGCAGTAATTTTCGTGCCCTTCGTGTCTTCGTAGTGAAGTCTTCGCCACCAAAACACGAAAACACGAAAACACCATTAATGGGTAACGACTATTTTCCCAGTAGCCCGGATAATTCCATCCATTTGGAGTTGATAAAAGTATATTCCGGCAGGCAGATCTCTTCCATCAAAGGGAACCATTTGTACCCCTGCAGGCGACTCTCTATTCAAAAGAGTAACCAACTCAATCCCACTAGGATCATACACTTTTAACATGATAAACCCTCTCCTTGAATTTTGAACCTTGAACCTTGAACCAGAAACCATTGGGTTCGGATAGAGTTGACAGGACCCCCAATCATCCAACTGGTCAGGTTGAGGAGGTATCGCAGGATATACAGGAGGCTTGTATTTCAGAACGGCGCCATTATATCCAATTGCGGATCCGTGAAGAGAGTCGGGAAAGGTAATAGCAAAGATAGCAGTGGAATCGGGTGAATCCATTTCAGTCCAGGAGGAACCGCCATCCAGACTGTAGATAAGCTTTGACAGCGGACCCAGAGGA
>CALCGJ010000201.1 GCA_937900965.1 uncultured Bacteroidota bacterium
AGAAGGATCTGGAGGAATTGACTAAAAATGAAGATTTAACAATGGTTTCATTCTTTTCACCAAACGGTTTCATTCAATGCTGCTCATGACGGGCCGGAGCTATCAATCATTAAATTCGACCTTGAAAATCCAAAAGATGCCATTCGGGTTCTACTCTAGAACAGATCATTGAAATAATCCTTTGTAATTACCGGAGGATTATCTACTTTTGCACTCCATTTCGCCTTCATCCCGAAGGTCAGGGAAGTTGGCGGATACCTGGAGAGGTGGGTGAGTGGCTGAAACCATCAGTTTGCTAAACTGACGTACGGGAAACTGTACCGGGGGTTCGAATCCCCCCTTCTCCGCAGAAGTTCTTTATTTTATTTATCGGGGTATAGCGCAGTCTGGTTAGCGTACCTGCTTTGGGAGCAGGGGGTCGCAGGTTCGAATCCTGCTACCCCGACCAATAACGACAAGGGTTTTCAGATAGATATATCTGAAAACCCTTTTTTCATTTGCACAAAATTTGCACAAAAAGGATATGCAAAATTATGGCCCCCTCATTCCAAAACCATTAATGGCTAAGATATTGAAGGAGAGTGATTTATGTGATTATGCTGATGAACTTGATCGATAGGTAGAAATTTTTAATTACAAAGATGCCTTCATTTCTACATTTAGAAAGAAAATGAATCAATTGCATACAGTGGAACATTGACTAGCCAGCCCTCTTTTCGATAATCCGACATTGAGGTTCTTACTGAAGTTGTCGGATGGAACTTTTCAAAAAAGGATTTCAAGCTTTTTGCTTTCAGGTTTTCCTCTGCTTTTACTTCAATCGGAATGACACGATCGTTATTTTGGATTACAAAATCCAGTTCTCCCCTGGAGGTATCGGATGACCAGTAGAAAACCTGAATGTCTTGCCGGGTTTTAAGATGCTGCAGGACAAACTGCTCAGCGAGGGCTCCTTTGAACTCGCTGAATATCGAATTTCCCATGAGAATGGTTTGTTTGGTCAGGCCTCCCATGGCGGATAACAGCCCGACATCGAGGATAAACAATTTGAATGCAGAAGTATCCTGGTAGGCAATTAGCGGAACGGCAGCTTTCGAAATGCGCTGAATTTTGTACACCAGTCCGCAATCTGTCATCCAGGCCAGAGCAAGCTCGAACTCCTTTGCTCTACCTCCTTGTTTAACCACACCGTAAATGAACTTCTTATTCTCTTTTGATAACTGGGAAGGAATTGATTGCCACAACATTTTTATTCGGGGAACAATCTCTGCCGGCGCATGTTTTGAAAAATCATGATCATAGGCTGACAAAATATTTTTCTGGATGGTCCTGACCCGGTCAAAATCATTTTCACTGATGAAAGAACTGACAACTTCAGGCATGCCCCCGATAAAATAATAATGACGGAGATGACCAATAAGTTTTGATTTGAAGTTCGTGATCATCGGCCAGTCATTGCTTTTCAACAGTTCATATAGCTGTTCCTGGCCTAGGGCCAATAAAAATTCATTGAAAGACATGGGGTTGAGGGTCATAAAATCCACCTTCCCGACGGGAAATGATGTTTTCCGATGCATGGTGATTCCGTGCAGGGAGCCGGCAGCGATGATGTGATACTGCGGAGCATTTTCGCAAAAATACTTAAGGGAGGTGATACCCCTTTCAGCCTCCTGGATCTCATCAAGAATGATCAGGGTATTATCGGGACGTATTTTGATTCCTGTTTCGATTTGAAAGGCAGTGATCAGCCTGCTTATTTCAAAATCTTCTTTGAAGATTGATTTCAGCGAATCGGAGGATTCGAAGTTGATGTATACAACCTGTTCATATTCTCTTCTGCCAAATTCCTTCATGAGCCAGGTTTTACCCACCTGCCTGGCTCCCTGGATGATCAAAGGTTTCCTGGTCTTTGACTTTTTCCACTTCAATAATGATGCTATTGCAAATCGTTCCATACGATTATTTTGTTCAAAAATACAAATTATCGCACGATAAGATGTATATAATTACATTTTATTGCACGAAAATATGTGAATTTACAATTTTTATACGGTATTGATTATCAGAGTCTGATATAAATACTGATAAATCAGATGCTAATAGCTCATATGGGTTGGATTTTGCCACCAAAGATAAAGTATGAATTTAGAAAAACAAAATATGTACTTAGACACCCAAATTACATACATACCTGGTTTCGGTGTTTGGATTATCTTTGTTTATTATTACATTAATACATGCTGATTTCTAATAAGCAAGGATATGCTTCATAGTTAATTGAATTGAAAGGAAAAATCAAATCAGTTTCTCCGTTCCTGATTATTTTGATGGTGTCTTTAGCATCGTCTTTATTTGGACAGGTAACAATATCTCTGCCAGACACTACAGCTAGTCCGGGCGAAAAAGTGACATTGCCTGTGCACGTAGAGAATTTTGATACAATTGGTGCATTCCAATTTGCTGTCGTATACGACTCAGCGATCCTTAATTTTGATACGATAATGGGAGCTCCGGCTGGAATAGTAAAAAATATAGTTGGTGGCAATAAAATCATCATTGCATGGGCAGCCAACATACCATTCCCGCCGGATATACCTGACTACATTACTATTTTGAACGGAACCCTCATGAACCTGGTATTTAATTATATCGGACCAGGAACAAGCACATTGAATTTTATACCTGTCCTGGAGGTTGCTACGATGCAAAATGGAATTCCTGAACTGGTGTCTGTAACATATACTGATGGGGAGGTAAGTCCATATTTGTTAAACCCACAGACAGCTACGTTAGAAAGTCAGATTTGCGAAATTCCCGGAGATACTGTTTCAGTACCGATTCTGAATGCTGGATTCCCTGCCAATGTGGGAACAATTACCCAATTTATTCATTATGATTCAACAAATCTTATCTTCCTCAATGCAACTTCACAGGGGAACTTATCTGGAGCGGCAGTAAATGATCTCGGAGATGGGATAATTAAAATACAATGGAGTGCATCTGGCGGGGGAGGAGCAGATATTAACCAACCACTTAATAAAGTTACGTTCTATTTCACTTACATTGGAAATGTTCAAACCAACCTGGAGTTTAATCCGGGGTGTGATATCAACGATAATTCAGGAAATAATATAGCGGTAAGTTACTTCAATGGTTCCGTGAGTCCCACCACAATATTGACTGCTCCAACAATAACGCCGAATGGGCCTGTCACATTTTGTGAAGGAGGTTCAGTAGATTTAACAGCATCTGCTGCCGCGAGCTTTCTGTGGTCAAATGGAGCAACGACTCAGGCTATCACAGTAATCTCAAGCGGGACATTTACTGTGACAGTTTCTGACGGGATTTGTGCCAGGACCAGTTCATCCACAATCGTAACAGTTAATCCAATACTTCCGGTCAGCGTCTCCGTCATGGAATCTGCCAATCCGGCATGTGTCGGGGCTTCTGTCACTTTTACCGCTACGCCAACCAATGGGGGATCTTCTCCTACATATCAGTGGAAAGTAAATGGATTAACTGTTGGAACCAACAGTCAGGTTTTTTCATATGTGCCTCAGAACAACGACAGAATAATTTGCATACTTGCTTCCAGTGATACCTGTGTCACAGGCAATCCGGCTACCTCAAAGACAGTGACTATGATCGTCAATCTGTTGCTTCCTGTCAGCGTATCTATATCAGAATCAGCCAATCAGATATGTGAGGGCACTTCAGTCCTCTTTACAGCCACTCCAACCAATGGAGGGACAACGCCTTCATACCAATGGAAGATCAACGGGGGAAATGTCGGAACCAACAGCGTAGTCTATTTTTATACCCCTACAAACAATGACGTGGTCACATGTGTGATGACATCAAATGCCGCTTGTGTCACCGGTAATCCGGCTACTTCCAATCTCGTTACCATGATCGTGAATCCGTTGCTTCCGGTCAGCATATCGATAACTGAGTCTGAAAATCAGATTTGTGCAGGCACTGCTGTTTCTTTTACTGCCACACCAACCAACGGCGGAACGGCACCCTCATATCAGTGGAAGGTTAACGGGGGAGATGTTGGAACCAACAGTCCGGTTTATACATATGCGCCTGAAAACAATGATGTCGTTGCATGCATGCTCACCTCGAATGCGACCTGTGCGACCGGTAATCCGGCTAATTCCAACACAATGACCATGATCGTGAACCCATTGCTTCCGGTAAGTATATCGATAACTGAGGCTGAAAATCAGATTTGTGCAGGCACAGCTGTTTCTTTTACTGCCACTCCAACCAATGGAGGGACAACACCTTCATACCAGTGGAAGGTCAACGGGGGAGATGTGGGGACAAGTAGTCAAACATATTCTTACACACCTACAAACAATGACGTGGTCACATGTGTGATGACATCAAATGCCGCTTGTGCCACCGGAAGTCCGGCTACCTCTAACATAGTGACCATGATCGTGAATCCGTTACTTCCGGTCAGCATATCGATAACTGAGTCTGAAAACCAGGTTTGTGCAGGCACAGCTGTTTCTTTTACTGCCACACCAACCAACGGCGGAACGGCACCCTCATATCAGTGGAAGGTCAACGGGGGAGATGTTGGAACCAACAGTCCGGTTTATACATATGCGCCTGCAAATAGTGATGTTGTCACGTGCATTCTCACTTCGAATGCTACCTGTGCGACCGGGAATCCGGATACCTCAAATGCTGTTACCATGATCGTGAATCCGTTGCTTCCGGTCAGCATATCGATAACTGAGTCTGAAAATCAGATTTGTGCAGGCACTGCTGTTTCTTTTACTGCCACACCAACCAACGGCGGAACGGCACCCTCATATCAGTGGAAGGTTAACGGGGGAGATGTTGGAACCAACAGTCCGGTTTATACATATGCGCCTGAAAACAATGATGTCGTTGCATGCATTCTCACTTCGAATGCGACTTGTGCGACCGGAAGTCCGGCAACTTCCAATGCCGTGGCCATGATCGTGAATCCGCTGCTTCCGGTCAGTGTTACGATTACGGAATCGGCCAACCAGGTGTGTGCCGGGACTTCAGTTACATTTACTGCTACTCCAACCAATGGCGGAACGGCACCCTCATATCAGTGGAAGGTCAACGGGGGAGATGTGGGGACAAGTAGTCAAACATATTCTTACACACCTGCAAACAACGATGTTGTTGCATGCATTCTCACCTCGAATGCAATCTGTGCTACCGGGAATCCGGATACCTCAAATACTGTAACGATGATCGTGAACCCGTTGCTTCCGGTCAGTGTTACTGTTGTAGAATCAGCCAACCAGGTGTGTGCCGGGACTTCAGTTACATTTACTGCTACTCCAACCAATGGCGGAACGGCACCCTCATATCAGTGGAAGGTCAACGGGGGAGATGTGGGGGCCAACAGTCCCGTTTATACATATGCGCCTGTAAACAATGATGTTGTTACATGCATTCTCACCTCCAATATTACATGTGCTAGTGGAAGTCCGGCTACCTCTAACATAGTGACCATGATCGTGAACCCATCCCTTCCGGTCAGCGTTACGATTGCGGAATCAGCCAATCCGGTTTGTTTTGGAATCCGAGTCTCGTATACTGCTACACCAACCAATGGAGGGTCATCTCCATTATACCAATGGAAAGTAAATGGACTGAATGTTGGGGCCAACAACTCAGTTTATTCTTATTTACCCATAAATAACGATGTCATTACCTGTGTAATGACTTCCAACGCCACATGTATTCATGGAAACCCAGCCACATCCAATGCTATCACCATGACGGTTAACATACCTATGCTTGTTAGTATATCTATTTCAGAATCAGCTAATCCGGTGTGTGACGGAACTTCGGTCACCTTTAGTGCTACTCCAATGCATGGAGGGGAGTCTCCTGTTTATCAGTGGAAAGTAAACGGAAACAACGTGGGAATCAACAGCCCTGCTTATTCTTACATACCTGATAACAACGATGCGGCCTCCTGCATACTGACTTCCAGTTCCACATGTATTGCCGGAAATCCTGCTACTTCCAACCAAATCATGTTGAGTGTAAATCCAATCCCGGATATTAGCTTTCAACCACCATCTCTGACAATTGCCTCGGGCCAGACAACCAATATCATTCTTGGTTCTAATGTAGGCGGGACATCATTTTCATGGACTGCCACTTCAAGTTCACCAAATGTAAGCGGTTATTCAAATGGGAACGGCGATACAATAATGCAAACAATTATTAATCCGGATGACAGTACTGTGACTGTTTACTATCTGGTGACACCTGTCGCAAATGGATGCAGTGGATTCGCTACCATGTATTTCGTACATATTAATCCAGACGTGGCACAGAATCTTGCTCTTCAGGATATCACTGTTCTTTCGGGGCAGAATAATTGTTATAACGCCTTGCAAACAATCACTGTAGCTGGAAGTGGAACTGAATTTATTATTGAACCCGGAGGCAGCACCACAATGATCGCAGGACAGAACATACTTTTCTACAAAGGCACACGGATTGAATCCGGAGGTTATTTACACGGGTATATCGCCCCTAATGGTCCATTTTGCCCCGGGCTGTTACCTTCTGTCGTTGCGGTTGGAACTGAAGAAGAGAGGGTCCCTGTGAGTTCTGAATCCTCAACTTTCAAAGTCTATCCGAATCCGGTAACCGGATCTTTCACTCTTGAACTAAAGGGAG
>CALCGJ010000202.1 GCA_937900965.1 uncultured Bacteroidota bacterium
GATATCCCATATTTTTTAAATGTGCCTTTAATTAACTGTCTTAACTCATTACGGAGATTAATCAACTTCCGGGTCACAACGGGGAACAAGCTCCTCACTTTATGGATGGATTGCTTATAGATCAATCTGCCTCGCTTGAGTGCCTTCCCTTTCGCGATTCGCACCCGTAAATCTATAATATTATTGTTGTCAGTTAATTCGATCAGGCTTGCACTGAATGTTTGAAGCCCTGGGAACAAATCATCCTCCCATAATTTATCTATATTTAACAGGGATTCTTTGATTTCATCCAGGCGTTCAAGAGAACGGTTAAGTCCTTCAGAGGCAATCTCTCCCGGGGAGGAACCGGATGCATCTTCAGTATTGACTTCAAGGGCAGACTCCAGGCTGAACGACGCGATCTGACCTAATTCGATAATTGAATTCTGGATGTTGGTAATGCGATTAACAAGTTCAATTTTAACTTCCTTGATTACGTTGAACAATTGTGGCCAACTCTCAAAGGTAATCAGTTCGTAAGGGGAGATATAACTGACTGTAGAAGACCGGACAGGGCCAGTAAAATCAGGATTCCTGATGATGGATCGTTTTGTTGATATTTGGCTGATAAGTTTATTTGTATGGACGTCAACATGGTCTATCATGGAGGGGAAATCCTGGAATAGTACCAGATCATTGACGGTTGGGATCAGTTGAGTTATAAATATTGAAAAGAATGCCTCTTTTTCTTTTGTAATAATCTTTTTCTGATCCGGGATATTTGTTGCTTTTTCAATTCTCTTTTTTAACTGAGTCAGATAGTCCGTTAGTTTATCCAGACTGGGAATGATGTTGCTGCCCAATTTTGATTGCAACGTATGGATGGATGTAAAGGAGGCCCCATATGCTGATAATAGAAGGTGATAAAGTTCATTGTCAATTTGCCAGTCATCTCGTAAAACCTGCCAGGTTACCTGCCACCCTTTTTCAATATTTATGGTCTCTTCTTGCAGATTGCTATGCTTTTTTAGAATAGCAGTATGGTTAAACCCTCTGTTTGATAACTCGAAGGTGCCTGCTTTGTAAAAAGCCGACTCAAATTCGTTTTGTGTTTGATCAAACAGTACAGTGATCTCTTTTCTGATTGTCTCTTTCACACCAGCAAGTTCACCAAGTGCCTGGCTGGTGAGTTCAGTAATAGATTCATCAATGTCAAACGGTTCATCGGATGACAGGAAGGCTTCTGCGGTTGCCACAATCCCTTCATCAGTTTTCCATGCCAGTAACGAAGTAGTACATTTTCTTTGATGAATTCCATGAAGTAGCTTTACCAGGCGATAAGAGAGAAGTTCTTTCATATAAAACCTGGTAAGGTTTTGATAATCTATATTATGCGTCCAATCTTTCAGTGGGTTTTGACTCTTTTTACATATCTTTCTATAGAGGTTACTCACCCTTTCCGGGAATTTAGAAATCGCAAAGAAAACACGCTTGAATTTTTTGCCGACCTTTACAAACAGGTCATCCTCAGGAAGCCCGATAAAGCGTTCAGATTCCTGCGACCTTACGATCCGTTCATCAAGAGATCCAATATAATTATCGACGGTCTCTTCAAAAGCTGAAAATTGGAGAGTAAAGTTTGTAGATTCTTTAATTGTAAAATAATCTTCAACCAGTTTGATTAGAGCTTCCTTGTATTGCTTAACCCGGGTAACGCAGTCAAGTCTTTCGTGAGGATCAAAGTGGATGTTTGCGAACCTCCTCTGCAGTTCCTGAACAGATTCAACGAATGAAATCTGAGCCTCGAGTTTTTCTTCAAGGATGGGAATAAAGTGCTGATCAATCAGAGATTTTATATGATCCTTTTGCTTGGTGAAATCTTTTTTCATATTCAGTAACTTGTCATGTTCAGGTTTGAAAATCCGTTCACAATTTAAGAAAGAATTAGCATTTTCACAACTAATTTATGATCTTAGCTTTTCTGTACCTTTGGAAACAACTTTCATTATCTGCCGGAGCTTCAGTTTAAGTACAGTTATTTCATCATATGGGGATAATGGTTGTGGTTGCCCCGGGGATGCTGGTTTATCTTTAAAAAGAATAAATGGTTTTAAGCATGAATGATCTGTTAGTTTGGATAGGAATAGTATTTTGTTTGACCCAGTCGGCAATTTTTTCAGGCCTCAACCTGGCTTTCTTCAGCATAACCCGTCTACGGCTGGAGATTGAAGCTGAATCAACGGGTACCCGTGGAGCAAAACAGGTATTGACAATGCGAAAAGACTCCAATTTCCTGCTGACAACGATTCTATGGGGCAATGTTGGCATCAATGTGTTATTGACACTCCTGGCCGATTCTGTGATGGCCGGAGTCCTCTCCTTTTTCTTTGCAACGTTTCTAATCACTTTTTTCGGGGAGATCATCCCACAGGCATACTTTTCAAGGAATGCTTTCCGGATGGCCTCGCTGTTAACACCGGTTATCAGGTTCTATCAGATCCTCTTTTACCCGGTTGCAAAACCTACTGCTATGATGCTGGATTCCTGGCTTGGGAAAGAGGAGGTTCAGTTCTTTGCTGAAAAAAATATCAAGTTATTTATTCAAAAACACATAGAGGGGTTTGATAGCGATATTGATCATGTTGAAGGTACCGGAGCTATTAACTTCTTCGCGATGGATGATCTGACAGTAACGCAAGAGGGTGAAACCCTTAATCCAGACTCCATCATCAAGTTGAAAAGCAAAGAGGGTAAGATCCGCTTTCCTTCGCATGAAGCCAAACCTGAAGATGACTTTATTCGCAGGATCAATAAATCAGGTGAGAAATGGATTGTATTTACGAATAAGAAAAACGAACCGAAACTGGTGTTGGATACTGATGGATTTATCCGTTCGGTTTTATTCCAAAACCGTGTTGAAAAGATTGAAAATTTCTGTCATGTACCTCTCATTATCAGAGATGTAAAATCAAATCTGGGAATGCTGATCAAAGACCTGAAGAGTAGTTCAGACATTCACTCAGATATGCCTATTGAGAAGGATATCGTTTTGATCTGGGGGAAGAGACACAAACGGATCATTACCGGCGCTGATATCCTTGGCAGGTTATTGAAAGGGATATAAACGGGATACTAATTGGAGTAGAAATTACGAAATAATGAGTATTTAAAAAAAAAACATATAAATGAGTAAAATAGTTTTACCTATCCTGATTTTCTTCGTTGTTGGTTGTGCTTATGGACAAAATGAAAATACCACAAGGCAGATGATTGACGCAATCAATGTTCCTAAAAATGTGAGCCTTGAGTTCAAGAAAATGTATCCGAGAGCTTATGTAATCGCTTGGTATGTGACAAACATCAGTTACTGGTATGAAGATTACGGATCATCCTACTACAATGGCTGGTATCAGAATCGGACAGTTGTTGTGTATACTTTCACTCAGCCATCATATTATGAAGCAGAATTTATGACCGAGAATGAGATAGGGCGTGCAATATTCAATCGGTATGGCACCTGGTTTGAAACCAGGACCCGAGTATATAAGTTACCAGATAAGGTTGAGAGTGCTTTGCAGCAATCTGATTTTTACAACTGGAAATGGTCTGATTACAAGGAGCGTATTGAGGCCCCGGGCATGCCTGGCTCGGTTTACAGGCTGAATGTTTCAAATAACCAATCTTCACAAATTATCCGGCTTAACAATGATGGAGAGGTGGTACAAATCAAGACAGAGCAAAAATAAAAATCAATGGAAACAGTACAACAATTTTTTATAGACTGGAAAATTCCCATCATCATTACATTTGTTCTGATTGGCGCATTCGTCCTGACACGAATGTTCAACTGGGTGATCAACCGCTCTATTGAATCCGCCACAGAAAAACTGAAGGTAGACCCTACCCGTTACAAGTTTTTCAAAAATGCGTTTTCTTTCATCATATGGCTAATCGCATTAGGGGCAATCGTATCACTAATTCCTGCATTAAAGACGTTTGCTGTAATGCTTTTTGCCGGAGCGGGAATCATGATGGCTGTCCTGGGTTTTGCAGCTCAACATGCATTCTCGAATATCATCAGTGGCATTTTTATTGTCATCTTCAAGCCATTCAGGGTTGGGGATCTGATTAAGGTTGGTTCACTTGAATATGGCATCGTGGAGGATATTACACTGCGACATACGGTTATTAACAACTTTGAAAATAAACGAATCATCATTCCGAATTCCGTGATTAGTGCTGAAACAATTATTAACGATACGATTGAAGACACAAAGGTGTGCCGTTGGATAGAGATTGGAATCAGTTATGACAGTGATGTGGATCTAGCCATTAAAATCATTCAGGAGGAGGCCATGAAACACTCCAATAGTATTGATAACCGAACGCAGAAAGAAAAGGAAGAGGGTATCCCCCAGGTTCGTGTACGACAAACCTCATTTGGAGATTTCAGTATAAACCTTCGGGCCTTTGTTTGGACCAGCAATTCGATTTTGGCAATGCAAATGCACAGTGATATGAATAGATCCATTAAAAAACGTTTTGACAAAGAGGGAATAGAGATACCATTCCCTTACCGTACACTTGTTTTTAAGAAGGATTTACCTGAGAATAAGAAGTCCTTCTGACATTTTTAACCTGGTTATAGCTTTTCATAGAGGTCGGAATACTTTTTCAAAACAATATGAGTTTAGTGAAAAAAACGATGATTGAAATGAGCAAATTTATCACCGTGGCTATCATTGCCTCAACTATCTTTTTCTCCAATGCCTGTGGTCAGCAAAGTGAGGTAGGAGCAAAACTTGAATCACTTCCTTTGGCGATTTCTGACAGCCTGAAGCCTTTGCGAACTCTGGTTGATTCAACCTTACAACGGTTGCTGGATCGAAAACTAAACGAAAAACCCAAATGGAGCAGACTGATCAAGCAGAAGAAACTGGCAATTGGTATTGTCGATCTGCGGGACCCATATCATGTACAATACGCCCGTGTCAACGGCAATGTGATGATGTATGCAGCCAGTTTGCCTAAAATTGCCATCCTGCTGGCTGCCGAAGATGCACTGGAGAAAGGGGAGATGGAAGAGACCGAGGAGATCAGGCAGGATATGCGTATCATGATCAGCCGATCTTCCAACGATGCGGCTACCCGGATGATGGATCGCCTCGGTTTCAAAAAAATAGAGAGTGTACTTACAGATCCGAAATATGCACTGTATGATGATGACTATGGAGGAGGATTATGGGTTGGGAAGCGATACTCGAAATACGGGGAACGATATCCTGAGCATATAAAAGGGTTGAGCCATGCGGCGACAGTTTCGCAGGTTTGTCGGTTTTACTATTTACTGGCTTACGGGAAACTGGTCAGTTTTGAACGGTCAAAGCAAATGCTGGATATCATGAGCGATCCGGAACTTCACCACAAGTTCGTAAACTCTCTGGAGAAGATTGCCCCGAAAGCCAAGTTATACAGGAAGTCAGGATCCTGGCAGAATTTTCATTCAGATTCCATTCTGGTTTGGGGTCCTGACGGACGTAAATATATTTTAGTTGCATTGGTTGAGGATCCGGAAGGAGAAAAAATTATCCGGGAACTTGTTTACATGGTTGAAGAGATACTTTGAACCAATTATAATCTTATTATCTGATCAAGGAAGAACCTCGCATGTTGGATTTTGCAGAAAAGCTAATTAAACCATCTCTTAAACGTGCATTTGATGTCAGGGATGGTGAGTACCACAGGGCTATCCTGATGCAACTCTATATTTTTCTGATCATCTCCACCCTGATGATCGTCAAAGCTGCGGTCAACGGACTGTTTTTATCTAAGATCGGAGCAGAGCATCTGCCGGAAGCATTCGTTCTTGTAGCCCTGTTTGCAGCTGTATTTTCAATTATTTACGCACGGTTTCTCTCCCGGATCCAGTTGAACAGGATTATCCAGCGCACCCTGATCTCTTCAATTGTTATCCTGATAATCTTCGGAGTGTTACTGCACATCGGAATTCTTGAAGGATGGATTCTTTTTCTGTTTTACATCTGGGTGGCCATTTTTGCGGTTCTATCCACTTCTCAATTCTGGATCCTGGCAAACATCGTTTTCAATTCGCGGGAAGCTAAACGACTCTTTGGATTTATTGGTTCCGGAGCTATTGCCGGAGGGATCTTTGGAGGGTACCTTACTTCGGTATTAGCCCAGGCTGTCACCAGTGAAAACTTGCTTTTCCTCTCAGCAATCTTGCTTTCTCTTTGTATCCCTATTATCATTAAGCTTTGGAAACAAAACATTCAGGGAGTTCAGTCTGATTTTGTCCAGAAAAAAAGGTTAAAGGGTTTTGGGGAGCATCCTTTTAAATTGATCAGGAACTCCCGTCATCTGACCTACCTTGCCAGTATCATAGGTGTAGGTGTTGTTGTCGCCAAACTGGTAGATTATCAGTTCAGTGCTATTGCATCTGCTGCCATTCAGGATCCTGATGAACTGACAGCTTTTTTCGGATTCTGGTTTTCCAATTTCAACGTTCTCTCCCTATTGATTCAACTTTTTCTGACGCGACGTGTAGTTGGAATGTTTGGTGTAGGGAGTTCACTCTTTGTCCTTCCCTTCGGGATCATGCTTGGTGCCACGGTTGTGCTGTTTATTCCTGAGCTTTGGGCAGCAATCTTTTTGAAAATGAGTGATGGTAGCCTGAAACAGTCAATTAATAAGGCTTCAACAGAGTTGCTGGCATTGCCGATCCCTTCTGAGATCAAGAACCAGACTAAGAGCTTCATCGATGTTTTTATTGATTGTGCTGCAACGGGAATCGGAGGGTTGATCCTGATATTTGTCGTTTCCGGGTTTGATCTCTCAACCCGGTATATCAGCTTGATTATCTTATTTCTGCTAATTGTCTGGGGCTATTTTGCCTACAAGGTCCGGCGAGAATACCTCAGATCCTTTAAACTCAGGATTGAGCAGGCGAAGGGAGAAGAAAAGCAAAAAGGGGTTGACCTTTCCAATGAATCTGTGATCGGAGGGATCACGCATATCCTGGAAGAGGGATCTCCTAAACAGATTCTATATATGCTCCGGAAAGTAAGGGAGTTAAATGATAACAGGTTTTTTGAAGCAATCAGGAAACTGATTAAAAATCCCAGGGCCGAAATTAGGGCCGAAGCATTGCAAAACCTCTACTATTACAAAAATCATCACCTTATCAAAGAAGCTGAAGCCTTGGTCAATGACAAAGATCAGCAAGTGAAGATTGCCGCCCTGGAATACCTGATAGAACATACACCAGACCGGCTTGTTTATTTTATGAACCGCTATCTCCACGATTCAGATTACCAGGTTAACGGAGCCGCCCTGATCAGCCTTGCAGGGGAAGTAAGAGATAATCCCACATTGAGGGATTTGTTTTCATTGGAGAGCAGGGTTGGTGAAAAGATTGAGGGATTGAGCTCCATTGAGGATCCGAATGAGAAGCTGTATACACATCTCATGATACTGAAAGTGATCGGATTGGCTGACCTGACCACCTATTACACGTTTCTGGAGGATGCTTTTATCGATCACTCTCCGGATGTGGTGAAACAGGCGCTATTATCGGCCGGTACGACATTAAACCCTGAATTTATTCCTGTCCTGGCCGGTTTTCTTCCGAAAGAGGAATACAAGGTTCAGGCACGCCAGGCGCTTGTCACCTATGGTCTTCAGGTTGTGGAGGTCCTTAAACGTTTAGCTGCAGATCCATCCACATCAATCGAATCCATTCGGATCATTCCTTCGGTAGTGGAAAGACTGGATACGCAAAAAGCGGTGGACTTTTTATTTCAACTACTTGATTTCGAAGATGTAGCTGTCAGGCTTGAAGCCCTACGTTCTTTAAATACATTAAAGAAGGCATATCCACACCTGAAATTCAGAAACCGGGAGATCATCAATGCCATTCTATCGGAAGCAAAAATGTACAGAGACACACTATCTGTTCTATATGCACAAATGCAACAGGCCCCTTCTACTAATGACAAAGTAAACATAGAGCAGGATATGCGTCAGAAGGAGGCAAGGAAGAGCCTCATCAGTTTGCTTGAGAAGCGCCTGGATGGGTTCCTGGAGAGAATTTTCCGGTTACTGGGATTGAAATATCCACCAGATGACATCCTGACGATATACAACAGCATCCAGAGCATGAACCTTGATGTCAGAATGAATGCGATAGATTTCCTTGACAATTTATTAGGTGCCAATCTTAAAAAGCTTCTTATCCCGATTGTTGAGGCCGCCTTATTTGATACTATCTCTGATGAGGTTGTCAGGAACCTCAACCTGAAAATCCCTGACGAATACCAATGTTTGCAGATGCTTCTTGAGGGGAAGGATATCAAAATTAAACTGGAGGTTCTTTACCTGCTTACACAATTGGAGAACAGAAAGTTTACCTCGTTAGTCGAACCTTTAACTACGCACAGGAACCTGAAGCTTCGGACCCTGGCAACATCCACCCTTGCTGTGTTACAAAAGGGTCAGTAATTATTTCCTGATGATCCTGTCGATCTGTGATGCAAGGGCATAATGGTCATTTGCTGAATTCTTTTTCAAGACGTTGGACATCAGTGCCACAATATAAATTGTCCCATCATCATGTTCGATAATAGCCACTGAGTTCATGTAATTGTCCACATTTCCCATGTATTTTCCGCATGTATACCCCTCTTCCTGCTTACATTTATAGAGACTGCCAGACTTGAAGTAGACGGCAGCATCTGCCAGAGCTTTGGACCCGGCATACCGGATCCGTCGGTCGGAAGTGAACATCAGTCGTTTCATCTCCAGACTGGATGGTTCATCCACAAATTTACCCTGCTCCATGGCTACCAGGTATTTGAGCAATCCAATCGGGGATCCACTACTCCCACCTGAACCTGAAATGATCGATTTTGCACCGCTGGTAAAAAAACTACCCAGCCGAAATTCTTCTTTTGTAATCCCAACAGCCAGCAATGGCTCATTGACAACCGCCACAGCTATCTCACTCATCCTGGCTTTGGGTGTATTCTTGAAGAAATCGGCCTCCTGCTGCGGCGTTGGAGGATAACTTTTACCAAATGCCCGCATCAACAACGCCTCTTTCCAAACAACACTGGCGGCTCCGTTATTACTGGCTGAGATCATGTGATCGGCCCATTCGTACAGGTTGAATGTATCACTCTCCTGGATGGTACGTTTGAAGGTGTTATGTGTTTTGGGATCAAAAAACGGAACTGTATGAGAGTCATGAACAGCCCATTTTCCACCTCTTACCATTCGTTTCTTCAGTAGCTCCTGCCGCTTCTCAAACGAATCAGGATAGATTTTTTTCAGTTCAGTAAACAGACCGGCCATCACAGCTAACTTGGCCACACTTCCCGGCATAAATCCCCTGGCCTCCTGCCTGCGCGCGTACCTTACCTTTTTCCCCGGTGTAATATCCAGGATTGCAATGGAATAACTCTCATCCATATTGGGAAAGAGGGAATTGATGGCTTTTTGAAGGTCGGGGTCAGGAGTCGGTATTGTATTAAGTGAAGCGCCTGCCTCACCGGTTAGATTCAGTTTTACACTCTTCAACGGTTTCAGCATCCCTGGTGAGGGTAGCTTGCCGGTCAACGCTCCTGCCATGATCAGCTCCAACCGGTACAGGCGGTGGATACCTGTTATGGCATACCCGTCATAGGGATATGTTGATCCTGATTCAGGAATCAAAAACAGGATACATAGAATCCAGAGATATAGATTAGTTTTCATGGTTGTTAATGTTTAATGGTTCAGACAGGGGAATCGTGAAATCCGGAATTTCCGGAGTCATCGATTTGAGGTAGGTCGACGAAAGTGCTTTTTTATTCTCAACAAATGGCCTCACCTGAAAGAGCCAGAGTTTGTTGTTCCGGAAGCCAAGTTCAATATCATAGACATCGGTAATTTTGCCTTCTGCAGAATGGGTAAACTGCTCATTAATCTGGCCGGCCATTTCCTGCAACTGTAATAGATTTTCCCCTGAAAGAATAGGGCTCTCAAATGTGGTCCTTCTCTTTTCAACGCCTCCGGTTTGAGGTAATACAGTAAAGAAAGTTTCTCTCGCAGGAGAGAGCAGTGTGTTCCCCTCCCGGACAGAAAGGAGATGACTTTCTGCTTCCTGACCCTCTACAGCTCCACCGGCACCCCTGCTGAATGCAATGGTCAGGTCGTCAGAAGTTCCGGAGCCGATCCCTTTGGTGATCATCACTCCCGAATAATCCACATTCACACTGGGAATGATCAGGATGGAGGGATAAACATTTTCCGGATTGAGCAGAAATCGCTGACGCCATTTGTAACTTCTTTCCGTATAAGGGGATGCCCAAACATCTTTGATCCCCTGCAGTATTTTCTCTTCTGAAAACACATTAAAAAGTGTCAGATTCAATCCTGCACCGGTAAAATCTTTCAGATCCTCCATATTGGTATCGCTTCTGAGAAAGACCGGAATGGATCCCAGCAGTTGGCCTAATACTTCTCTGAAACTCTGCCGCAGTTTCTTTACAAACGCTGGCAGCAGAGGCATGGTGCGAATGGCTGCTCTCAACTCTTCCAGCTGTGACAATGTGAACATCTCGATCTCATGTTCTGACATTCCATTTTCGTACATGGAGATTGCACGGGTAAAGGTTTGGTTCAGAAAGTCCCAATAAGAGATATTTTTTTCCGGCATCAGCTGATCCATGTGTTCCCTGAATATTCCAAAAGGGATGACGATACCTTCAACTACATTTTCAGGAAACAACAATTTAAGTTGTCCCAGGTTGGCTGCTTTAGGTCCACAGAGCTGGCCCGAATGGATAGCATGCACATCTCTGAGGTTCAGGACGCCTGTTTGGGAAAGATCCATCTGGGAAACAGGAACAGTTATTTTTTCATCGTTCCGGCTCTTTTTTTCAAAGAGTTTCCGTTCAATATCTGTCATCATGGAATCAGGTTTCATGATCACTGAACCCTTGTCCGAGACCGCGTAAAAGACTGTCTGACCGTTATACTTTTTCAATTCAGCAAGGTTCTCCAGAGAGATGACAGCATTCGGAATCCCCAGGTTCCGGGCTAAAAGCTGTACATGGGAGACGAGATTCCCCTCAGAAACGGTAGCAATTCCCGCGATGGGTTTTAAATCGGCAGGTGGTCGGTTGAAAATGTAGATGTTGTCATTCGATACTTCAATGTCATCTCCCTGTCCGGTTACAACTTCAAGTTCTCCAAAGGCGTATCCCGGGTTAAGTCCACGTACCTGTGATGTATTTTTGAGTCCCATGATGTCGTTTGACATGCCTGTGACTGAGGCTAAAAACAGAGTCAGTTCACCCACCGATTGCCCCAGGGGAAGCAACAGGGAGGAACGGGTGCGGTCATCAAGGAATCCATAGGCCAGTGGCTCGAATCCCTGAAACAGCTCAACATCCGTTTCATAGGTTGACCGGAGCATTGCCGTGCTCCATTCAACTACCCGCCGTGCTGATTCCAGGAAACTTGCCAGCTGATGTGATGTGATTGTTTTGCCCGACGGAAGAACCAGATGAGCGGATATTCGTTCCCATTCCCAGGTCTCCAGAAATCCACATCCTGCTGAAGCCCTGCTTAAGGTCTTGGTTTTCAGTAGCAATGATTCAACGGTTTCCGGATCCCATAGTGATATATCCTTGAATATTTGCTCTTCCAGGGCAATCGAAAGGTCCATAAGCGATAGCCTGGATTTTGCATAAGATGAGCTGATTAGCTGATCCCTGATGATCCACAACATTCCAGTCATGTCGATCACCCGGTCTACTCCGGGTTCAAGTTCGCTCAATTTATCGATCCCTCCTGTCAGTGTTGTTCGCAATTCTGAATTCCCGGGCAGGCCGGAGATAAATTTTTTCAGCGCATGTATGTCTTGCGGTTTGTAGAACGATCTCATCTGGCTGATCAACAGATCAAGTTTATTCATCTGGCCGGACCTCAATCCCCGCCCATGGCTCTCCTTATATGCTTCAACGCGTTGAATATCGGATATGTCAGGTTGTCCATGAATTTTTACCCGGATGTTCATGAAAGAGGGAACACTATCCGAGATCTCTTTGGAAATCGCCCTGATCTTCTGTGATTGCGGGTTGTTCTCAAGATGAGGAATATCCCTGACAGCCTGTCTGATCAAAAAGAAGTTTTTCCTGACAGCCTGATCGTCCGTAAGCAGCCATGAGAGAAACGCGGCCCCCCATGCCTCTTCATCTTCAACCTGGTAGGCACCCCTGTAATATTGTGCCTTCCTCAGGATCCAACCATTGTCATTGAGCTGAAGAAACCTCTCGATCTGGTATTGTTTCAACCTGGACTGGCCGAACGCGGTATCCCAGAAATCAGGATATGGTGTAAGTGACAGGATTTGTCCGAGAAAAAGATGATTGGTTCGTGCCAGATTGAGTACCTCATCTTTGTACCGGGCACGCTGAACACCTCCTGGTTCACTGCACCTCTCAGTTCCCGGGACTGTTGTACCATCCTTGCAAAACCAGCGGATATCTTTGTAGGGACCTTTTGCTTCGCTTTTATACTGTTTTACTAGTACACTAAGTTTTTGGTTATCCACTTTCTGAGCAGATCCAGATGGTTGCCACAGCAGAAAGAAACAGAAGCAACACAGAAGAGTTAGTCTCATATCGTATTTTATGAAGTTCAACATCTAAAGATACAAAAAAAGAATGAATTATTTCCAGATGTAATTATGATCCCCGGAGGCGCTGATTTTCCCGTTATCCACAAGCCACCGGATCACAAGCAGGACTTTGTCTTCGTGGATTGGTGCAGCTGCAGCTATAACCTCCTCGAGCGAAGAAGGCCTCTTAATTAAAAGTGGTTTGATCCGGGTGATAACCTCTTCAAACTCCTGTTCATTCAGTCCGAGTTTATTCCGTTCAAGGCATACATCACACAAGCCGCACCGTTTTGAATTGGTCTCTCCGAAGTAGGCCAGAAGCACCTGACTCCTGCATTTTCGCGTATCTTCAGTGTATCCGATCAATGCATTCAGTCGTTTGGCCGCTTCCGCTAAACGAAGTTTGTAGTGTTCAGGTGAGATGGAAAGATTTTCAGAGTTTAAGCGTTCCTGGAGGAAAACAACCATCGGTTTGGTTTTTCGTGCAACATAGTCGAGGATACTTTGTTTCTCCAGATAAATCAACTGCTTGACCAGCTGCTCTTCTGTCATTTCCAGCCTTCTCGCCAGTTCGCCTTCATGGATCATGACAAAATCATTGAACAGACCAGGGTAGGAACGCAGCAGGGTTTTCAGAAAATGGTCGTATTTCTCATTGGCAACCTGAAACCGGTAAAGCCCCTCTTTATTGGCTTTTATAAAGAGTTTTGAGAGGTTATTCAATCCGTCATTCAAAGATACGAATCCCTCCTTCCCGAGAAATCTGAGACTGTTATAAACGATAACCGGCTGGAATGAAAACTGTTCGCAAAATTTTGAAATGTCAAATTCAAAGGATTCATCGTGTCCGCTTCCCACCGGTAGCTGAAGAAAATTTCCCAGTGCCTGATAGATGGAACGGATTGTACCCAAAGTGGGGTAAGATGTTTTCAGGTTTTGTCTGGCATTCAGGATGTCGGCATCTTCGTAGAGAAGAATGGCATAGGATCGTTTCAGGTCACGTCCGGCCCGTCCGGCTTCCTGGAAATAAGCTTCAATGCAATCGGGGAGATCCATATGAACTACGAACCGAACATTGGGTTTATCTATTCCCATACCAAAGGCGTTGGTTGACACCATTACCCGTTTTTCTTCTTTCATCCATGCTTGTTGCCGGCGATCCCGTATTTTTGTATCGAGTCCGGCATGGTAGAAATCAGCCGATATGTTGTTTTTTGTCAGGAAAGCAGCTATCTGTTTGGTTTCCCTCCGATTTCTGACATAGATAATTCCGGGTCCCTTGACTTTACGGATAATCCGGAGAAGCCGTTGTCGTTTATCTTCTTCTTTGATAACGACATAGATCAGGTTCTTTCGTTCAAAGCTTTGCTGGAACAGGTTTTCCTCTTTGAATTCCAGTTTTTGCTGAATATCTTTCACCACCTTTGGTGTAGCTGTAGCCGTCAATGCCAGGATTGGGACGCCGGGAATGAACGGCTTGATTTCTGAAATTTTCAAGTACGGAGGGCGGAAGTCGTATCCCCATTGGGAGATGCAGTGTGCTTCATCAACAGCCAGAAGGTTTATCTTCATCCGGTCAATGGCATCACGCATTTGGGGTGACTCCAGCCGTTCAGGTGAGATATAGAGCAGCTTTGTGCCGCCAAATTTAGCATTGGAAAGAATAAGGTCTATCTCGTCCCTATGCATTCCTGAATAGATTGCTGCTGCAGGGATACCCCTCGATTTTAGATTATCTACCTGATCTTTCATCAGGGCGATTAGCGGGGAGATCACCAGACAGAGTCCGTCCCGTGCAAGTGCCGGAACCTGGTAACAGATAGATTTTCCCCCTCCGGTTGGGAGTAACGCCAGTGTATCCTTACCATCCAGTACCGATTGGATGATATCTTCCTGCATCGGTCGGAAAGAGGAGTAACCCCAGTATTTCAGCAATATCTGACGAATATCCATGAAGAACAAAGATAAAGAAATCGTGAATAGCGTGAATGACGTGAATGACGTGAGTAACGTGAGTAACGTGAGTAACGTGAATAATGTGAATGTCGTGAATAGTGTGAATTGAAAAATGGTTATTTGTCAATCCTTATCCCGCTTGTCCACCTGTTCACTTGTCCACTTTGTAAACCGAATCAAGAATAGTTCCGTCGACCCATTTAATAACTGCCACAATTTCATCGGTTAATTTTGGTTTTTCAGGGACACCACAAATCTTTTCCGCCTCTTCCTTTAATTCTTCGATCGTCCTGATCGGGAGAGAAGACTTTTTCATTTTTTCGATCAGGTCTGTTCGTCGTGGGTTTATGGCAATTCCGCGCTCGGTGACTATCACATCAATCAACTCTCCTGGTGCACACAAGGTGGTCACCTCGTTGCGGATCACAGGAATCCTGTCCCGAAACAACGGTATCGGAAGAATGACTGTTTTCCCGAAAAGACAATTTTGCCAACCACCGATTCCGTGAAGCAATAATCCATCCGAGTGGGTCACTACATTGGCATTGAAATTAACATCCACTTCTGTTGCTCCTAAGATCACTACATCGATCAGGGAGGAAAAATTCCCTTTTCCGTGATAGTTATAGCTGGTAAATGGGCTTGTGTTTACATGGGCAGGGTTATCCCGCATGGATCGAACGCCTTCCAGGTCGAAAGTTTGTCCGTCGAGGATATAGTCAACCAGTCCCTCTTCGAGCATCTTCACGAGATATTTATTACTGCCTCCTCTGGCAAAGCGTGCTTTCCACCCACGTTCCCGCAGGATGTTGGCAAAGTAGATCCCGATGGAAAGGGATGTTCCACCCGCTCCAGCCTGGAAAGAGAATCCATCATAGATCAGGCCCGCTTCATCACAGAACTGCGCACTCCATTCAGCGAGCAGGAGCCGGTCGGGGCTTTTCGTGATCTCTGTGGTTCCAGATATGATCATCTCCGGGATGCCAATCTGATCCAGGACTACAACATAGTCTACGTAATTTCCCTGGATCTGCCATGGGATACAGGGAAAAGGGACAAGATTATCAGTTACGATGATTACCTTATCAGCATATTGCGAATCGGCGAGTGCAAAACCAAGAAGTCCGCAGGCCGCTGGACCGTTCACACCGTTAGCATTTCCAAATGAATCGGCTGAAGGAGCAGCTATCACAGCTATATTGACATGGACATCCCCATCCTGTACTGCCTGGTAACGACCTCCGTGGGATCGTAGCACACCAAGCCCTTTCATTTTGCCCTCTGATGTGAATCTGCCAAGAGCACCATTCATGCTCCCTTCGATGTGGTGGATTGTACCGTCTTCCAGGTATTTGATCAGGGGTTCATGGCATGGGAAGGAGGCTGAGGGAAACCACATCAGATCTTTAATCCCCATCTCTTTGGCCGAATCAAATATTGGCACGGCAACAAGGTCGCCATTGCGGAAATGATGGTGGGTAGAGATAGTCATGCCATCTTTGATGCCGCATTTGATCAGGGCCTCTGTCAGGGAAGCGACCACTTTGTTTCCATCAGCAGGGTAATCGGCACAGCTTACGATAGGTGGAGCTGTTTTTCTGCCGGTGGGTTTATATTTTCCGATACCCATATATGGAGTAGCGGGCTTTCCGTTGACAACCGTAGGAACCTCCCGGCCGGCTGTATTGGTAACCATTTTATCATACTTACTCATTGCTTTCCCTCCAGTTTTGCTCCAGTTTATCCATTTTAATAGCGAGCTGAATCGTATTCAGGGCACGTCTAACAACCGGTGGATCGATCATCTTACTGCCGAGAGCTACAACTCCAAGTCCTTTTGCTTCCGCTTCGTGATATGCGTTCACAATCTTTTTTGCCTTCTCAATCTCCTCTTTTGCAGGTGCAAAGGTCTCATGTATCACGCGGATCTGTCGGGGATGAATGCATCCCATCCCATCGAAACCCAGGGCTTTGGAGCGACGAACATTTTCGGCCAGACCATCCATATCAGCAACATCCGAGAACACCGAATCAATTGGCTGGATCCCGGCAGCACGAGCAGCATTTACGACCATACTACGTGCAAAGAAACTCTCTGACCCCTCCGCCGTTCTACGGGTCCCTATATCGGCTGTGTAATCTTCAAGTCCGATCGCGAGTGATACCACGTTTTCTGCTGAAGAGGCGATAGCGAATGCATTGATCACTCCCATGGCGCTTTCGATGATAGGCATGATCCAGATCGGATTCAACTGTTCGCGGTGTTGTCCGATCTCCCGGATCCTGGCATTCACCGCATGAACCTGCTCCGGATGTTCACATTTAGGGAGTAGAATGAGGTTAACATTGTGTGGGACAATGAAATCCAGATCGGCCAATCCACGCTCCCCCTGGTTGATCCTGACCATCCGTTCGGCACCGTAAAAATCAACACCCCTCAATGCATTCCTAACCAGATACCGGGCTTCATCCTTCTTATCCGGAGCTACTGCATCTTCCAGGTCGAGAATGATGCCATTGGGTCGATGGATTCCAGCATTTATCATAAGGGAAGGGGTATTTCCGGGGAGATAGAGACGGGAGAAGCGATTCCGGTCTTTGGAAGTCACATACTGATTCTCATTCAGCATGGGTATGATAAATTCTTTCTCCCCGGCGATTGCTTTATTGATAGCGGCTTCCAGGCGTGCTGCTATCACGAAAGGCAATGCTCCGGAGTCTTCAACCGTAACAAAAGCATCCTTGATGTTGAAATGGTCAAGGATTCCATGAATCTCCTTCCGGATAGAATTTCCAAACATTACGTCCACTTTGGAATCCAACGCCAACCGGATGCCTCCTCCTGAAGTCAGTTCGAGTGAAACGAAACAATCGGAACGTACTCCTACTCCTTTGTTTCCTGTAAATACAAGTTCTCCCATCATCGTTTTTTTTCGTTCTTGATAAGCTGGTCAAAAGTAGTAATTTTGCACGTATCAACGCAGGATATATGGGTAAAAGAGTACGAAAAAAGGGTGCGAAGCGGGCTGTTGGTACCAAACGATCAAAGCACACAAGGTTCTTGGGAAACATCTATGTAGTGATGGCCCTGAAACTGATCGTTGTCCTGATCCTGCTGTTTCTGTCACGTATACTCTTCTTTCTTTTTAATTCTTCTCATTTTCAGGCTCTCTCCCTAACGGATTTGGTTTATTTGTTTATTGCCGGAGTGCGTTTTGATCTCTCTGCACTGCTGATCCTGAATTTCCCGTTCATCCTGATGAACTCACTCCCGTTCAGGTTTCGCTATAAGAGAATCTACCAGGGGTTTGCCAATGGTTACTTTTATGTGATCAACACTGTGATATTGATGACGAATTTTGTTGATATAATCTATTTCAGATTCACCTTGAAGCGGATGACCTCCGACATCTTTATGTATATGGCAGTGGGTGGGGATTTTGACCGGTTGCTTCCTCAATTTATCAAAGATTTCTGGTATGTTCAGTTGATCTGGATTGCATTTGTTGTATTGATGGTACTGATTTGCTGGAGGATCCGTATCTCAAAGCCTTCTGCAAAGAGAAATGGATTTCGCTATTACGCTATTCATTCAATGGGATTTTTAGTAATCATGTTTCTGGTTGTGATCGGATTTCGCGGGGGCTTCCAATTGCGCCCTATCAACCTGGTTTCAGTGGGTAATTACGCCTCCTCCAGGTATGTACCTCTGGTATTGAATACTCCCTTCTCTATTGTAAAGACCTTCACTCACACGAGTCTCCCGCAAAAGACATATTTTTCATCAGAATCAGATTTGGAGAGGGTGTATTCACCAGTTCATTCCGGTAAGAGGGATGGATTCAAGCCGTATAATGTATTGATCATTATTCTGGAGAGTTTTTCAAGGGAGCATATCGGGTTTTTGAACCAACATCTTGATGGTGGCAAGTATCGGGGATTTACCCCTTTCTTTGACAAACTCATCCAACAGGGAACCTACTTTGAAGGATTTGCAAACGAAAAGACCTCCATCATGGCTATTCCGGCAATTCTTTCATCCATTCCAAGTTTGATGAACGACGCGTTTACTCAATCAACATATTCCGGTAACCGTTATACCAGCATTGCCGGCTTACTGAAGCCAAAAGGGTATACTTCGGCGTTTTTCCATGGCGGAACCAACGGTACTATGGGAAGTGATGCTTATACCCGAGTAGCAGGGTTTGATTACTATCTCGGTCGATCAGAGTATAATGATGAAAATGACTACGATGGCAAATGGGGGATAAGGGATGATGAATTTTTTCAGTTTACAGCCCGGCAACTGAATGAGATGAAGCAGCCATTCGTAGCTTCTCTGTTTTCTCTCTCTTCACATCATCCTTATGATGTGCCCGGGAAATATCGGCATGTATTTCGAAAAGGGAAGCTTCCTATTCAGCAGAGTATTATGTATACAGATTTTGCTCTGGGCCGGTTTATGGATACCATCCGGCAGATGCCGTGGTACAGTAATACCATTATCGTGATCACCGCAGATCACACATCGGAAGGATACTTTCCCTATTACCAGGGACCTGTCGGACAATATGCCATTCCTATCCTGATGCTTTTCCCTGATGACAGCCAGCGAGGTATCAGACAGGAAATTGCCCAGCAAACGGATATCTTACCTACCCTGTTAAACTACATGGGTTATGACAAGGATTATATCGCTTTTGGGACGGATATGATGGATCGCGCCGGACCCCATTTTTCAATTCATTACATTGCCGGGATATACACGCTATTCAAAGATGGGTTTGTGCTTGAGTTTAACGGATCAGAAAGTCTCTCACTATATACAATCAGTACAATCGAAACAAGAAATCAGAATCTCTTGTCATCGCACCATGAGGTAAGAGAAGAGATGGAGCAATTTATCAAAGCTTATATTCAGCAATATAATAACCGGATGATTGAGAATCGGTTATCCCTTCCATGACCGACCCTGACACATATCAAAACGAGAGTATCGTTTTCATTGTTAATCCCGTTTCCGGATCCGGACAGCAGAGGATGATTGCGGAGGTTGTTGACAAATACCTTAACAAATCAAAATTCAGCTTTAAAGTCCTTTTTACGGAAGAGAGGGGTCATGCTTCGCAGATAGCTAAACTGGCTGTTGAAGAGGGGGCCTCAATAGTGGTTGCTGTTGGAGGTGACGGGACTGTAAATGAGGTCACTCAGGGTCTTGTTGGAACTGATGCAGCACTTGCTATAATCCCTACCGGTTCAGGTAATGGATTGGCGCGTCATCTGCAACTTCCGGTAAATTTCAGGAAAGCCATCGGGGTCATCAATCAAGGGAAAAGAAAAAAGATCGATACTGCAACCCTGAATGGATCTTTGTTTGTTAACGTTGCCGGCGTAGGTTTCGATGCCCTTGTCGCCCGCAAGTTTGAGCAGGCAGCTAAGCGCGGGTTTTTCTCTTATTTTTCTGTATCGACATCTGCTTACAGAAAATATAAACCGAAGAAGTACACGATATCGATTGACGGGAAGGTGGTAAAGAGGAGGGCCCTGATGGTTAGCTTCGCCAATTCGAGCCAGTTTGGGAATAATACAACGATTGCCCCTAAGGCTACTCTTGACGATGGCTTGATTGATGTTTGTATCCTTCGGAAACTCCCTTTATGGAAGCTTATGTTGCTATCGCCCCTTGTATTCACCGGCAAGTTTGATAAAACTCCTTTTCTTGAAATCATCCAGGGAAAAGAGGTCATTGTTAAACGAAAGAAGGGAAAATATGTTCATCTTGACGGTGATCCCGGGAAAGAGGACAAAACTTTTACTATTAAAGTCCAACCATTATCTTTGCAGGTAATTGTACCATAATTGATAAGACTATGAAAGAGACAACCGGTGTAGCAATTACGTATAGCGAAAAATTCAGAGAGCTCCTGTTAAGTTGGGGGTTTAATGAGACATGGGCAGCTTATGTTGTTGATTTTGCGGCGCTTATCGTAATATTCATCATCTCGGTAATCATCTATTACATTGCGAAGTATATCATTAACCGGGTGCTAAAGAGACTGGTCCACAGGTCGTCCAACCAATGGGATGATCATTTGTATAACCAAAAGGTTTTTACTCGGTTAGCTCTTCTGATTCCTGCCCTGTTGCTGCAGGTAACCGTTGAATCCGTTATAACCACCTATCCGGTTGCAATCAAATACCTGCAACTTGGGATCAACTTGTATATCACATTTATTTTATTGCTTGTTGTCGCATCATTCCTGAATGCTGTCCAGAAAATTTACAGTTCATTTGATGTGTCAGATGTCAAGCCCATTAAAGCATACATCCAGATAGGTAAGATCATCACATTTATTATTGGAGGGATCATCATTGTCTCCATTCTTGTAGGAAAATCTCCCATTACCATGCTGGCTGGCCTTGGAGCCATGTCGGCAGTGCTGATGCTGATATTCAAAGACAGTATTCTTGGGTTTGTTGCTGGTATACAACTCTCGGCAAACAAAGCACTTAAAATTGGCGACTGGATCTCCACATCAAAGTTCAATGCTGATGGAACTGTGTTTGATATCGCTCTTGTTACCGTTAAGATCAGAAACTTCGATCACTCTGTGAGCCTGGTCCCGACTTATTCGCTTCTTACTGAAACATTTGTAAACTGGCGAAGTCTTGGTGATGCCGGGGGCCGACGGATTAAGCGTTCTTTCCTGGTTGATGTCAGGACTGTAGAAAACCTAACAGAAGAATTACTCAGTTACTTGCTGTCAAAGGGCTATCCGGTTGATTCCATACATCAGGATAATGATCAGATTACAAATCTTGGATTGTTCAGGAGGTACCTCGCATTCTGGTTGAGGAATCAATCTGTCATCAACCAGGAAGCTACTCTTATGGTCCGACAGCTTCAACCATCGGAGAATGGATTACCTGTTGAAGTTTATGCCTTTGTAACGAATCCGGACTGGGTCCCCTATGAAAATTTCCAGGCAGACTTCTTTGAGCATCTGTATGCAACCATGCCAGATTTCGGGCTGAAGGCATTTCAGCGAATCAGCAACGTATTGCCAGATCTCGAACCTGATCCTAAGTCGATTCCATTGAAAAAATAACATATGAAAACGATCCTCCTTAATGTTCGGCCATGCCTGGTGTTCTCATTTCGGGCGTTGATTATTGGGTTGTTTTTATTCAGCAACATGACTCAGGCTCAAAGCGATACGCTCACTCCTGGGGAACAAAATAAGTTTCAGCGACTAATTAAGAATTTTGATGTGAGTGTCTATATGGATGCCTATTCCACATTTGTGCTGAATGATCCGAAAGAAGATACTTCAAACCTCCTGGAGTTTGCCGCAAATAGCCCATTCTCCAACGAATTCCGCCTAAATGTTGCAAGTATTTGGCTGGAGTATAATTCGAAAAATGTTCGCGGGAAACTATATGTCCAATTCGGAGATATTCCCAACCTTCGGGCTACTCCCGAGGAGCAATATATCAAATACATGAAAGAGGCTCACTTCGGCTTCAGGGCTTATAAGACATTATGGGTTGATATAGGTTATCTTCCAAACCCTATCGGATATGAGTCATCCTATCCTATAAACAACCAGATCAGTACTTTGACTGTTGGGGGATATTATGAGACAGGTAATCTGCTCGGGCTTAAGATGTCAGCACAACTTACACCGTCTCTGTTTGCCGGCATCTATGTTGGGAATCCATACACACTTGCATATGGAAAAAATACAAGCATATACACTGGGTTAACCATACTGTATAAATACAAGGATATTTTTTCTGTAAATTACAGTAATATGATTGGGAATGAGAGGACAGAATCACCGAAACGGAACCACCTTTATATTTATAACAACCTCATTCTTATTGCGAAGCCGGTAAAAAATCTGCTTCTGGTAGGGGAGTTTGACTTTGGCCTTTTTGGAAATTCCATGAAACCTCCTGATACGACGAAAACTGCCGGAGGAGTCTCCGGGTTTCTCCAGGCAACATATCGTTTTACCAAATGGTTTGCAACTACCGTCCGCGGGGAATATGCTAGTGATCCTGATGGCGTTCTCACACCGATTTACGCTTATGATGGTAAACTGAGAGGCTTATTGACTTATGGAGGTACGGTTGGATTGGAGTTTAATCCTGTCCGCAACTCTTACCTCAGGGCCGAATACAGTTATTTGTCTGCAGATAAGGACAATTATATTTTTAGCAGTATGCTCTCTGATCACCGCCATTCTATAACGTTTACAGCGGGTGTGAGGTTTGGAACCAACTAATAAAGTTATACTTTTGCACTGAAAAATGTAGGATGTAGGATGTAGGATGTAAGAAGTTGATTATCAATATAAATCGTAAATCGTTAATCGTAACTCGTAAATTGAAAAAGGTATGGCATTTAATCTGAGAAACCGGAATTTTTTAACACTTTTGGACTTCACTCCACAGGAGATAAAATTTTTACTTGATCTTTCATTAGATCTGAAAAAAGCAAAATATGCTGGAGTTGAGCAGCAGAGACTGAAGGGAAAAAACATTGCCCTGATTTTTGAAAAAGCTTCCACGCGCACACGGTGTGCTTTCGAAGTTGCTGCCTACGACCAGGGTGCACAGGTTACATATCTGGGTCCGGAAGGCTCCCACATCGGCAAAAAGGAGACTATGAAGGATACTGCACGGGTATTGGGACGGATGTATGATGGAATTGAGTATCGGGGGTTCGGGCAGGAGATTGTGGAGGAGTTGGGAAAACATGCAGGGGTACCTGTGTGGAACGGACTGACTAATGAGGCTCATCCTACTCAGATCCTGGCCGATTTTCTGACTATGATGGAACATTCAGACAAGCCTCTTCACAACATTTCGTTCGTATATTGCGGAGATGCACGGAACAACATGGGGAACTCACTGATGATTGGAGCATCACTAATGGGAATGGATTTCCGGGCATTTGCTCCTAAAAAATACTGGCCGGAACAACAACTCGTTACACGCTGCCTTGCCATTGCTAAAGAGACAGGTGCAAAAATCACCCTTTCTGAGAATATGGATGAAGCAGTGAAAGATGTAGATTTTGTATATGCTGACGTTTGGCTATCCATGGGTGAGGCAAAAGAGATGTGGGATGAGCGGATCAAAGAGATGCTCCCTTTCCAGGTAAACAATGCAATGATGGAACGAACAGGCAATCCGAAGGTGAAATTCATGCATTGCCTCCCTGCATTCCACAACAAGGATACCGAGGTAGGGTGTGAGATCTTTACAAAATATAATCTCGATGGACTGGAAGTCACTGATGAGGTATTTGAATCACCTGCTTCCATTGTATTCGACGAGGCCGAAAACAGGTTACATACCATCAAAGCTGTAATGGTTGCCACTCTTGGCAATTAGTCCATCGGAATCACTTTGCCGTATTCACATTTCAAGGTTCGGGCCGGATATTTTTCAAACATTGCATAATTATGCGTAGCCATCAGGACGGCCCGACCTGTTTTGGAGATATCCATAAGGAGGCTGATAATCCCCTCTGAGCTTTCAGGATCAAGGTTACCGGTTGGCTCATCGGCCAGAATGATCTCTGGGTCATTCACCAGAGCCCGTGCAATAGCAACACGTTGTTGCTCACCCCCCGACAGTTGATGTGGCATTTTGTTCCCCTTGGTCTGAAGCCCCACTTTTGCAAGAACTTCCTGAAGACGTTTGGTCATCAGAATGGAATCTTTCCAGCCAGTTGCATGCATGACAAATTGCAGGTTTTCATTGATTGTACGATCCATCAGAAGCTGGAAATCCTGAAAGACTATGCCCAGTTTACGCCTGAGGAAGGGAATCTCATGTCTTCGGATCTTTCTCAGATCAAACCCTGCAACTCCTGCAGTCCCGGTACGGACGGGTAATTCTGCATAAAGAGTCTTCATCAAGCTACTTTTCCCGGTTCCTGTCCGGCCGATGAGGTATGCGAACTCACTTCGGCTGATGGTCAGCGAAACATTGGCCAGAATCAGGTTCTCATTCTGATAGACAGATACTTTGTCAAGGATAATAATCAGGTCTCCGGGCATGTTGAAGGTATTTTATTTTACAAATGTAGGCAACACAAGTTACACTACCAGTTTCTGAATTTTTCCGTACGGCAATTTTTTTGCCAGTTCAATGATCTCATTTTGCTTGTCGATCAGGCGGCAACGGTTCAGTGCCCGTCTTGGATTGTTGATCCTGAAATAGGCGATCAGAGTGAAATCATCATCCCTGATCTGGATGAAATCAGGGATTTTTGAGGTCCCTTGAATCTTAACTATGTACATCGGTGGTGTTTCTTTGTCTGATGATCTCAAACAGGACAACTCCAGAAGCCACGGAGACGTTAAGTGATTCGATCTCTCCTGCCAGCGGGATCATGATGAGTTCATCGCACATATCCAACAACTCCCTGGAGATGCCTACTCCTTCGGATCCCATGATAAGTAGTAACGGACTTTTAAAGTCGACTGACGTATAGTTCCTGCTGCCTTTCTCTGAGGCTGCTATCACCTGCAGCCCACTGTTTTTCATCAGAGTGATGGCTTCCCCAACATTCGTTGTTCGACACACCGGCACCTTGTAGAGAGCTCCGGCTGATGTCTTGATCGCTTCTGAGTTTATCATGGCGGATCCTTTAAGAGGGATCACGATCGCGTCTACCCCTGCGCATTCTGCTGTTCTTGCAATTGCCCCCATATTTCTGACATCGGTAATACCATCAAGGAGAAGGATCAGTGGCACTCTGCCACTTTCATATAGGAGAGGCAGGATATCTTCAATCTTTTGGTAGGATATGTCAGTGACATAGGCTATCACCCCCTGGTGGTTTTGTTTGGAGAGGCGGTTCAGCTTCTCAACCGGAACGAACTGGAATGGAATTTCAAGTTCGCGGATCAGGTTGAAGAGTTCTCGAAAGGATTCTCCCCGGAGGTTCTTTTGGAGTAACACCCTGTCCATCTCCTTGCCCGATTTAATCGCCTCTATAACCGGATGTATTCCAAAAATAAAATTATCTTTTTTCATTCTTCATCAGCATTATCAATTATCTTAGCAGGGAGCTCCTTGCTGGATTTGGCTCCCAGTTCCCTGATCTTTTCCGCTCTTCTTACGAGGTTACCTTTGCCTGTGGAGAGTTTGTTCACTGCTGCATCATAGCTGCGTCTGGTCGACTCCAGCTTATTGCCAATATCCAGAATATCATCCACAAATCCGGCGAGTTTGTCCAGCATGTCTCCGCTTTGCCGTGCAATCTCCAGCGCGTTTTTATTCTGGTTCTCTACGCGCCAAAGATTGGATATCATGCGCAAGGCAGCTATCAGGTTTGTCGGGCTGATCAACAAAACTCTCCGATCGTAGGCATAATTCCATAATCCCGGCTCTTTTTGCATGGCAACCAGGTAAGCGGGTTCAATGGGCATAAACATCATAACGAAATCGAGACTTTTAAGTTGATACAGGTCCTGGTAGTTTTTGGCATTCAGTTCGTTGATATGGTTCTTGATTGAGATGAGGTGATCCCTCAATGCAAGTTCCTGATCTTCCATTGTGTCTGCAGAAGATAACCGCTCGTAGGCGGTTAGGGAGACTTTGGAATCAATGACGACATTACGTTCGCCCGGATAGGTGATCACCACATCGGGCTGCAGGCGTTTCCCATGTTCATTTGTAAAGGATTGCTGTACAAAAAATTCTCTATCGCGGGTCAATCCCGATTTTTCAAGAATGCTTTCGAGAATTATTTCACCCCAGTCGCCTTGTATTTTGGATTGTCCTTTTAATGCATTGGTAAGGTTGTTTGCATCCAGGCCGATTTGCTGGTTGAGTTCTGCCAGATGTTTGATCTCTTTTTCAAGGGAAAACCTTTGTTTAGACTCTTTGTCATAGGTCTCTTCCACCCTCTTCTCAAAGTCACGAATCTTTTCACTCAACGGCTTCAGGATCTCATCCAGCCGTATTTTATTCTGTTCCGTAAATTTTTGTGTTTTTTCCTCCAGGATTTCATTGGCAAGATTCTTGAATTCAATCCTGAATTTATCCTGAAGTTTTTCAATCTCTGCTTTCTGTTCCGTAAATTTTTCTGTAATAGCTTTGACCTCAGCCTCTTTTCGGGATATCTGACTGCTTAGATCCAGAATGGTAGCCTCCTTTCTTTGCACATCAGTTGTGGTGGTCTGCAGGTGCTCGTTTAACCAGGAGATTTTCTCTTCGGCAACCTTCCTTCCGGAGGTCATCTCAGCAAGCTGCTTGTTCAGTTCATCAACTGTGTTCACACCTTGTCGGGTGGAGGAGCGGTTCAGCTTCCAAAAAATAATGCCGAATCCGGTAATCAGTATCGGGACCGAAACAACTGCACCGATGAGAACTTCTGACATATAGATAAAGTAAAATTCTGTTGATGTAAAAGTACAAATTAATCAGCATGTGCCGCGACTCATATTTCCCTTATTTTTGCATCGGTATGAAAGTGGGCATATTATCGGATACACATGGGTTTCTTCATCCCCGGATTGTGAATTTTTTCAAGGATGTAGATGAGATCTGGCATGCCGGAGACATTGGTAATATGAACACGTATCAGGCACTGGAAGATAGTAAGCCTCTACGTGCGGTATATGGAAATATTGATGGCCAGGATCTGCGCATTCGATGCCCAGACATACATTTTTTTCAGGTAGAACAGGCCCAGGTGCTTCTGACTCATATAGGGGGTTATCCTGGCCGGTACGATAGGAAAGCCAAAGAGTTAATCAAGCAGAAAAAGCCGGCTTTGTTTGTGTGCGGACATTCACATATCCTGAAAGTCATGTATGACAAAACTCATGAACTTTTGTTTATTAATCCGGGGGCAGCTGGCAAATTTGGCTCCCACAAATCGATTACAGCCATCAGGATGGTGATTGAAGGGAAGACCTTTAAAGACCTGGAGGTGCTGGATATCCCCAGGGGAAGTAGGGAAGTAGGGAAGTAGGGA
>CALCGJ010000203.1 GCA_937900965.1 uncultured Bacteroidota bacterium
GGATTTAGGGGTAATCTGCGGGATCAATCCTTCAGGCAACGCACTGCAAATCCATTCGACCTTAATGCCGGATAAAAAGAGACACTGGGAGTGTACTCAACATCGACAGCTACCTCATTGATCCCATGAGCCCAGGCCTTGTTAACTCCCCAGGCAGTGGAGGACCAGTAGAGTATCGAACGAAGTGTGGGGTCGCTGGCTGGAAACTTCCACACATTGTTATGAAACCGGATGCCTGTCATCAGTGCATTGAAACCGGAGTACCCGTTGTATTTCAGAGCGCTGCCGGCAAAACCATTCGTGATGTATTGGGAGAATAGGGTAGCCCACTCGGCTTCGGTGGGAATGTGCCATCCGGGAGGACACAATCCCTGAAGGGCAGGTGTCTCTTCATAATCCATCAGTTCATCCCATTGGTATAGACCGCCATATGCAGTGCAGTTTGGTATACTGTTGTTGTAACAAAACTTTTCACCGATAAAATTGTTTCGTTGCATCTGGGAAGAGGTTAGAAAAGTACCGAAATTCAGGTTGGCAGCCAGCCAGCACTGTGATCCGATCAGAATCGTCGGATACCGTTGGTTGTCCCTGGCATCCTGCAGGGTATCCCCACAGGAAAAGGTTGAGGTGGGCTTAACTGCAATGTTTAACAATGAGTAATACGGGCACCCGTACATGTTTGTATAGGTATAGGTGATGGTCACAGTGTCTAATGACAAAGGAACAGTGCCAGGGAAAAACCATCCACCCGCGACCCCAATCCCCGAATAGGTTCCTCCCAGGGGTATTCCTCCCTTTAACTTGAATGATTGTGCTTCATGTGTGACAATCCGGTATAGCATATCCAATGTGACATACGGAATTGGGTCAACCTGGATCGATAAAGGAGGGGATACATATCCTGATCCACATACGTTAGAAGCCTGCACAGTGAGAATCCCACTGGTTGCCGCAGTTGAAAAATCAAGAAGGGCAACATTGTCATTGTTGGTAATTGTAGCGCCGGTTCCGGTATAATTCCAGAGGTAGGTAGTTGCATTCATCACCGGGAACACGGAGTAACTGGCTCCTGATTGGTCCTGACAAACCGGTGAAGGGCCTGTGATATGTCCTGGAGTTGCCGGGAGGGGATTGACCGTTAGCTGTAAAAGTGTAGTATCGCCAAATCCACAAACGTTTTCTCCAAACACCTGGATTGTGCCGGAGGTGGCAGTTGAACTGAAATTTAACTGGATGCTGTTGGTTCCTGCGCCACTGATCAGGCTCGCTCCGGGAGGTAGTATCCAGGTATAAGAAAGAGCATTTGAAATAACCTGTGCAGTGAATTCCACACCTGTTTGTGTCTGGCAAACTGTATCAGGCCCGGATATTCCTCCGGATGTATACGGGAGAGGTTTAATATTTATGACAAAGGTGGTATCAGGACCCTCTCCGCATTCGTTCACACCTCTTACTTTGAGCAACCCGGTGGTAGCGTTATGGGCAAAATCCAGAACGATTTCTGAAGAATCACTGCTTCCGGTTGCTCCGGAGGGAAGAGTCCAGATATAGGAGGTCGCAAATCCAAGGCTGTCAATGGAATAAAGGATGCCGGATTGTTCCTGGCATACAGTGTCAGTGCCGATGATAGCCTGGTTAGCCAGTGGCAGGGAATCAATGGAAAGGAGAATGGAATCATTTCCAATGCAATTGTTATTATTGATTGTCCGCACCCAATAGATTCCGCCGGTATCCGCAGTCAGTTGCTGGCCTGTATATCCTGTGTTCCACACATAAGAGACAAACGCTCCGGGATCGAACGTGATGGAGGTTCCTATACAGATGGAAGTATCAGGTCCCAGATCTACATTGGCCCCGGGATAATAGCCGATTTGGATTGTATCCATCAGTGTACAGAAATTCCCATTAACCACGCAGGCATAAGAGCCACTGTCAATTACTGAATAGAACCGGTCCGTACCGACTGTTGTCCAGCTTGTTCCAACAAGTCGCTGCCAGAGATAGGATGCCATGTTCGCTCCTCCGTCGAGGATCATGCTGTCGTTCGGACAGATACTCGCATCGGCGCCAAGGTAGAGGCTGCTGAAATCACTAAAATATCCGTATTCAGCGCTGGCTCCGGTTTTATGGAGAATTCCCAGGTGAAATTTCCCAAGCGTATTTAATATCATGTTAGGCCCAACTGGGATCTGTGCAGTGGATAACTGTTTTCGTGCATACATCCAGGCTCCTCCTGTACCCGGCACTACAGAAAAATCTGAGGCGGTAATGATGGATCCCGACCCATTCAGGAGAAATCCGCCCTCATAACCACTGTAAGTGAGGATCAGCAACGCGAATGTATTGTCATTGGTCCGGTTGAACCCCATCTGTGAGGAACCGGTACAGGAATCCTGGGGCAGGATGGAGCCGCCAAATTCGTTGTTGTAGCCGGAGAGATGCATCACATGAACCGGTTCTGACGATTCAAGGTATACGGTATTGTCGGTTCCGGGCAATTGGTATTTATACAGTTCACCAGTTTGAATGGTTGCAACAGGAGCAGGATCTCCATTGATCCAGATCGATGTATTGTCCCTGGTCCCGCAAACATAGATCGCTTCAAAGGCGTTGGCATATCCGCGGATGGCGATATATTGCAAGCCCAGGATGTTGTTTGGAATGATCTGGTCGCAAATGACATCATATGAACCGCCCTGGTAGATTGAGTCATCCTGCCATGAAACGGTGATAGGTTTATCAGATGTGATCCTGGAGCCCGAAAGAGTATGTATTGCAGTTGTGAATACTGCCCGTGCCGAATAGGTCTGGCCTTTGTTCAGGGTCACTTCAAAGGGAATCCCTGCACCGTGGCCAACAATATCGTCGGACGGGATAATGGTTATATTCGTGTTGTCCTCGGTAGCTACAATATCAAATGATTCCTGCCCGACCTGGTTATGATAATCATTTTGTGATACAATAAAAAAATCGGTTCCTTTACCGTTCTTCCCTTTCAACGAGAAAATCCCCGGATTGTTCGGGTGAGCACATTCATAATATGCGGTAACCTCCTGGTCTGATGTCAGTAAAAGCCCATTATTAAGTCTGATATCGGCAGGCTTGTTTTCAATGATATCTATCCAGGGAGTCAGGTTGATACTGAAGGTTGTATTTGGATTGACTTTCTGGATGATGGGATCAAACGAGAGGTTCGCAGGCATCCGAAGCATGATGTTAGCCGTATCCTGCATGGTTGAAATATGAATGTAGATAGGCCGGTCACCATGGCCCTGAGCAAGTTCAGGTCCCACAAACCAGAACTCCTTATCGATCTGGGCACTAACAGAGAAACCGCCGAAAATACATAAACAAAGAAAGAATATCGCTCTCACACTGGGTTTGAATGCGTTTATTGCGGTAAAGTTATTAAAAATATTGTTTCAGGGATTGAGGGTATTAGGGTATGGGTGTATAAATGGTGTGAGGGATGGAAAGGGATGGAGAAATGAAACAAAGTAGGGACGAGGCATGCCTCGTCCCATGGTATGCGGGTTGCAGGACTTCACCGGACAAAAACCCATCCGGTTTTCGTTTCTATCCCCGGGATATTCAGGATATAATAATAGGTGCCGTCGGGAACAGACTCACCTCTCTGGTTGGTACCGTTCCACACCCGGTTGAGGTTATCGTACCCCTCGAAACTGCGAATGTTGTTGCCCCAGCGGTTCAGGATCTGAACGGTGTTAGTTGGATACTGTTCAATACAGGTGATAATCCAGGTATCGTTGACACCGTCTCCGTTTGGGGTAATCACATTATAGATTTCAAGGCATTCTGGTTCAGGAGGCGGAGGTGGAGGTGGCGGTGGCGGTGCAAAAACACGGACCCACAGGCTGTCGGATTTTATACATCCTGATATATGATCCGTCACAGTGAAAATAAACCTCGTATCTGACGGAAGTGAAAGGGTTACGGTTTCAGCGGAAGCTGGATTAACCACTAATCCTGCAGGTTCCCAGGAAATTTGATAGTCACCCGATCCGGAATCTGACATGCCGTTCAGAGAGACAATGGCTCCAGAATCGACCTCCTGGTCAGGACCGGCTTCAACCTCCAGATTGTAGATCCGGATATGCATCTCATCAGTCAGCGTGGAATCGGAACAAGCCTCCTCACCAAAGATGGAAAGGATGAGGGTTACCTCTCCGCTCTCGTTGGGTGCAGATTTATATCTTGGATTTATGGAGGTGATCCCCTCAAGTAATCCGGCTCCGTTGTGCTCCCATAGAAGGGAAGAAAAGTTGTTGGCAACGGCTCCAATTACCTGGTAGATCATGCCTTCGCAGATTTTGCCATCGGGACCTGCATCGCCTTCCGGAGGGGTAGAAAAGGTCAGCAGCAGTTGATCTGAATGGCTGGTGCAGGGCTCTGTTCCAACAGCCGTCAGGGTAAGTATAACGGACCCGGTATTCCAATCCTCAATAGTTGGTATATAGTACGGATGAAGAGTGGTCGGATTATCGAAACTTCCTGATCCGGTGGTTGACCAGTATATTGACTGGTAATGAGTGGCAGTAGCTCCTTCCGGGAAAAACGGTGTGATATAGCATGTAGAGTGATCAGGACCGGCATTGACTGCGACTGCAACTTCAATCCACAGGTTCAGCCTGGAACTGTCAGCCTGGCAAGGGGGATTTTCGGTGATCAATGTCAGTGAAATTAACCCGACCTCATTAGTGCCGGGGATATAGGTAGGGGTGAGGGAAGCGGCATTTTCAAGGATCCCTGTCCCGGTGGTGATCCAGTGGAGTGATGAAAATCCTGAGGCAGTAGCCCCGG
>CALCGJ010000204.1 GCA_937900965.1 uncultured Bacteroidota bacterium
ACGTAATGTGTCAGCCGGACCCTCTTCCCGGGAGATATAGGGAGGGAGAGGAATCCGGCCGGCTCCCTCCAATACTTCACCAAAAGATATTCCGGAGGGATGCCATGAAAAAGCGATTGAAAAGGTTCCATCTTCTGTCTCTTTTATCCTTGAAGCCTGCAGGTTGAATTTGCGACCTGAAATTTCTACCGGCATCTCAAGTACTCCGCTTTTCCAGCGTTTGGCATTCCCGATCAGGCACCTCCAGGTGACCGTTTCTTTTTGTTGAAATGCCTTGTTTATCTCCGGAGTGGGCTCCAGTGGCTCCAGACAGAAGATCTCAATATGTGTTCCGGTTGATTTCTGAAAAATCAACCGGGCTCTTATAACGCGGGTATTGTTAAAAACCATCATACTCCCGGGTGTAATGTACCGGGCAATATTCCGGAAGCTATCTTCAGTAATGTTCCCATCAATGGAGCAGAGCAGCCTGGAAGCATCCCGCTCAGGCAACGGATACTGTGCAATCCGATCCGGAGGGAGATCGTAAGAGTAATCTTCTATGTTGATCCGGGGAAAAGACATGGATCAAAATTAGGGAAAATCGGGATGAGGATATAAATTAGTCTGTATCTTTACACGAACAATTCGAAGCTATGACCTGGAAACAGCACATCCCAAATACCATCACAGCCTTTAACCTGATAGCCGGACTGATTGCCATCATCCAGGTTCTGGAAGGTGACCTGGTTCTGGCATCCATTTTTATTTTCATTGCCGCTCTCTTTGATTTTCTTGACGGTACTGCAGCACGATTGCTGGATGCCCGGTCAGAGCTGGGTAAGCAGCTCGACTCACTAGCCGATCTTGTCTCTTTTGGCGTGGCTCCCGGCCTGATCATGTTCCATCTTCTTTCCGCTGGCTGTCAAGGAAGTTGCAACATTTTGGAACAACATCACATTACCCCCTATTTTGCACTTCTGATCCCTGTCTGCTCTGCCTTTCGACTGGCCAAATTCAACATCGACTTAAGTCAGGAGGAGCATTTCGTCGGATTACCGGTTCCGGCGAATGCCATTTTTTTTGCATCAATTCCGCTTGTGCTTTTCTCCCAGGCAAATCAGTTTACCCTGATCCCTCTTGATTTTCTCTCAGATTTCTTCTCAAATTCAAGGGTGTTGGCAATTCTGACAGTGCTCTTCTCTTACCTTCTGGTATCTGATTTCTATCTCTTCTCCATGAAATTCAAAAAGATGGGCTGGAAAGGAAATGAGGTGAGGTATATCTTCCTGATCCTTACAGCAAGCTACCTGGTGTTGTTTTCCTTGTTTGCAATTCCGCTGATCATTATCACTTATTTTGTTCTCTCACTCTTTTTTCAGAAAACTATTACACGGCAGGGATGAGTTCATGGGGGTGATGGGAGTGATGAAGAAATGCAGGAATGCAGGAATGCAGGAATGAAGAAATGCAGGAATGTAGGAATGTAGATTGAGAACTGCCCACTGCCAACTGCCCACTGCCCACTGAGGACTATCTCCTCAGCTCAAAGTTTTGTCCCAGGTACACTCTGCGTACGTGCTCATCCTGAGCCAGTTCATCGGATGAACCGCTACGCAAAATGCTTCCTTCGAACAGGAGGTATGAGCGATCAGTGATGGTGAGGGTTTCATGAACATTATGGTCAGTGATCAGCACCCCAATATTTTTCTCTTTCAGTTTTATGACGATCTGCTGGATATCCTCCACTGCAATCGGGTCGATACCAGCAAACGGCTCATCGAGGAGGATGAATTTCGGATCGACAGCCAGGCATCTGGCTATTTCAGTTCTTCGCCGCTCACCCCCCGAAAGTGTGATCCCATAACTTTTTCGAACATGCTGTAGCCCGAACTCGTCAAGCAACTTCTCGAGCCTCTCTTTCTGCTGGATTTTTGTAAGTTTTGTGAACTCAAGGATCGCCTTGATGTTATCTTCGACACTTAGTTTCCTGAACACGGAGGCTTCCTGCGGGAGGTAACTGATCCCCCGTTGTGCCCTTCTGTACATAGGTTCAGATGTAATATCAATATCGTTTAAGAAAACCTTTCCGGAAAGAGGTTTGATCAACCCTACGATAATATAAAATGAGGTTGTTTTGCCGGCACCGTTTGGACCCAGCAACCCTACGATCTCTCCTGGTTCCACCTGGATGGACACTTCGTTAACTACAGTCCGTTTTCGGTATTTTTTTACAATCTTTTCGGTTCGAAGGATCATGATCTCAAATTATAATACAAAAGTAACGATTCCTCAGAATGAAAAGTATAAAGAGATGAAAAGACCAAAGGTGGCAGGGTTCGGATTGAGTAAGTCATCACGATGGTTCAGACGCCAAATTGCATCTATGCGTATGATCCGGAAAATATTTTCAATTCCTACACCTGCTTCCCAGTAAGGGATGTTTCCAAAAGAACGCATCTGACCCGGGAACAGGGAATACTCTTTGTTTTTTTCACGGAGAGTTCCATAAACACAGCGAAGATGTGCAACCTCCCTCCACTTCAGTTTCCGGATAAGCGGAATGTGATTGAAAAGAAGACCGTCGAAATGATGTGCGAAGGTTACAGAAAGATACTGATCACTGACAAATTCATAATAATTCATCAAATTTGAGGAGAACTCGTCGTATAGAAAGGTTTGATTCCCTTCATGGATTTTCAGCAAAGGATAGGGAAGGGTTCCCCATATCTTGCCGGCCTCTATTGTGTATTTTGACCACCCAATGGTTGCGAAATTGAACCATTGCTGCAGGTTTACGGTTAGTTTGTGATACTCATAATCGCTTTGAAAGAGGTTCGGGATTCCGTATGCATAACGTAACAGGATAATGGGGTAACTGGAGCTGAGCGTAAATCTGTAAAACTCCCCCGAGACAAAACGTTCGCGGAATGCGATCCGGGTATCAAAAACTACCTCGGAGGTGAAGATATCAGGGATTAGTATAGGATTGCTCCTCCCTTCAGGAAAGATCACAAAGGAGGTTTCCCCCAGTGGGAACATCTGCCTGTGGATGAAATGAATGCGATTGATCAGTCCGTTAAACCACTCATGTTCATACATGATCTTAAACTCCTGGACACGCGTCAACTTGTCATTCGGCCCACGGCGAAAGAGAGAAGAGAGAATATTATCAGTTGAAAATGCATTGGGACTCAGTCCAAGTTGTTCCAGATCGTGTTTGTAAGATGCTACCACGTCTCTTCTGGGATTCTTGTTGAACATGTACATCACCTCACCGCCGTATTTGAATCGCTGATCTTTTGTACCCCAAGCCAGGTATGCCTCAAGCTGGATTTTTTTACTAAATGAGTTGCTTGTTCGTCCCCCGATCCTGAACCTGGCACCTTCAATCGTGTTATAGGAGAACAATTTTGTGTAGGGGCCCAGTTCCACTTTTCCCCATGGCATGTATCCATTTACAACTGTATAAATGAGGTCGACATACGTTTTAAAGAGCGGAATCTTCTTCACCGAATCAACCATTTCATAGATTCCCTGTTCCGATTCCGATAACTCTTCATGCCTTGCCATTTCCCAGTAGGAATCCTCTTTCTGGTTTGCCCCGGGTTCGATGAAAACATTCGATGGCAGGGAGAGAAACCGTTTGTTCTCCGGAGGGTCAAACTGGAAATTCCGGTATGAGGAGGTCCGGTGACCGAAGAAACCAACAACCTTATCTGTATTCTCAATGATGTTAAAATCGGCAATCATTTCATCGCGATTGAGCATCCAGAAACGGTTCTGGGTCCAATCAAACTCCTGTTTTACAGCCAGATCATTGATGAAATTGATGTTGGCATCGGAGGCGATCCTGAGGTCAATTTTTTTGATGGCAAAAGAGGTATCGGCAACCCAGAAACTGCCGGTAAATGTGAGCTCCTGTTTCCTTCTGGGCTTGAACATAATATGGTAACACCAGTGATTACCAATGAACGTACTGTCAACAAGGTAATATTTGTAGTAATCAACTCCAAAGTCAGCAATCGGACTTACGAAATTCTTTTCGAAAATGGGAATATAGTTTCTGTAGATTTCAATTTGTTCAGAGAGATTCCCGAGGAATTGCGCCACACTCTCATTTTCAAACCCTGATATCCTGGAGGCTTTGATAATCTCTTTCCTGGCTCTGGGTAGTTTCCGGAAATAAACATCTGATGTGGTTTCGGTTATTAGCACCGGAAGGTAGGATTTCCCGTTGATGGTAGAGGTATCCACATATGAGAAGACAAAATCGAAGGATTTGAAAAACTTCCTGTTCTTCAGTTTCTCACTTATGTTATTGGCATCCAGTTCGATCTTGGTATAGGCTTCATACTGGTAAGAGGAGAAGGACTGCAACGAGTTCGAATCCTTCCTGGCGATCACCTTATTGAGAATTTTTTCGGCTGGATTCCCGGTATACCTGATGGTAACCTCCTCAAGGTTATAGGTTGCCGGCTGGAGAGAAAAATCAATGGTTTGGAACTGGTGTAGGAGAATCTTTCTGGTCTGTGGTGTGAACCCGATCAATGATGCTCTGACAGAATCGGCATGTACCCCAAACTCTATCGAATATTTCCCCTCAAAATCAGTGAGTGTCCCGATTGTCGTCCCGGCGATGACAATATTTGTAAAAGGAAGGGGCTCTTGTGTGGATGCATCGGTGATACTTCCCATGATCTTGGTGACCTGTGCAGGAAGCGTACGGCAAAGCAGGAAAAGAAACGCCAATGCAGCGATTTTGTAGAAATGCCGGTTAATTTTCATGAGATCAGGATTTCGGGATTATTCCCGAGTAGTTCCCTCTGATGACACTGCTTCCCGGAATTCGTCAATGATCTGGTCCATAAAATGCAGATTAAATAATGCCCTCTTTCAGGATATCATGCAGATGAATGATCCCAAGGTAAACACCTTTATGAGATACGATCAGTTGGGTGATATTATTGTCACGCATTACCTGCAATGCATCGATTACCATCATTTCCGGATCGATGGTTTTCGGATTGGGACTCATGATATCTGCAGCTACCATGGTTTCCAGCCCGATATTCTTCTCCAGCATCCGCCGGAGGTCACCGTCGGTAACGATTCCTGCGAGTTTATCCTGCTTAAGAACCGCTGTTGCCCCTAAACGTTTGGATGAAATTTCGAGGATAACTTGTTTAATATTATCAGAATGTTTTACTTTTGGCGCCGGATTATTGATGTACAGATCTGCGACAGTAAGATAAAGTGTTTTCCCTAATATACCTCCCGGGTGGAATTTGGCAAAATCGTTGGCGGTAAAACCCCGGCTTTCAATCAGGCACATAGCCAGAGCATCACCCATAACCAGTTGTGCTGTGGTGCTGGAAGTGGGAGCCAGGTTGTTAGGGCAGGCTTCCTGCGGAACCGACGAGTCGATTGCATAGGTAGCTTGAGTTGCTAAATAAGAAATGGGATTGCCAACAATAGCAAGCAGGGAATTGCCGTTCTTTTTAATCAGGGGAACAAGGATCTTAATCTCAGGAGTTTCGCCGCTTTTGGAGAGACACAGGACGACGTCATCTTTCTGGACGATCCCTAAATCTCCATGTATAGCATCGGCAGCATGCATGAATACGGAAGGTGTCCCTGTTGAGTTGAATGTAGCGACGATCTTCTGGCCGATGATGGCGCTTTTTCCTATCCCGGTAACGATTATGCGTCCTTTGGCATGCAGAATTATGTCGACACAATGGAAAAAGCTGTCGTTAACTGATGAAAGAAGGCCTGTGATAGCCTCTGCTTCCTGGCGAATGGTTGTTAGGGCAGTTTCCCGGATTTTTTTTGTACTTTTCAACGTGCAATTATTTTAAAAAATTTGGACTATTCGGGATATTTGTGACTATATTTGTATAAGAGCATAGGATTCCTGATAAAATAAGGAATCTCAAACAAAAGTAAACATTTAACCAACTAAATACAATGACGGGTAGTAAGGGCGATCTCAATCTACATGATGCCTTAAAAAGAGTGTTTGGATTTGACACCTTCAAAGGAAATCAGGAGGCTGTCATCAACAATGTTCTTGAGCAAAAAGATACATTTGTCATAATGCCAACGGGAGGAGGGAAATCCCTGTGCTACCAGCTTCCTGCTATTATACAGGAAGGAACAGCCATCATTGTCTCCCCGTTGATTGCCCTGATGAAGAACCAGGTAGACTCGATGCGCAGCTTCGGAACAGAAGAGGAGGTGGCACACTTTATGAATTCCTCCCTTTCCCGGCAGGAGATCATCCAGGTCAAGAAAGATATCACTACAGGCAAGACCAAATTATTATATGTTGCTCCGGAGACCATCACCAAGGAGGATAATATCGAATTTCTGAAAAATATCAAGATCTCGTTTTATGCCATTGATGAAGCACACTGCATCTCCGAATGGGGACATGATTTTCGGCCTGAGTACCGGCGGTTAAGGCCCATCATCGAAGCAATCGGGCAGAAGGTCCCTGTTATCGCACTAACCGCAACGGCAACACCAAAAGTCCAGCAGGATATCCAAAAGAACCTCGGAATGATGGATGCCACTGTTTTCAAATCCTCATTCAACCGGCCTAATCTCTACTATGAAGTGAGGCCAAAGAACAAAACGGTGGTGAAGGATGTGATTAAATATATCAAGAGTCAACCAGGAAAATCCGGTATAATCTACTGCCTGAGTCGCAAAAAGGTTGAGGAACTTGCCGAATCACTTTTACTTAATGGCATCAAAGCCCTTCCGTATCATGCGGGACTGGATGCTTCCGTTCGCCGGGAGAATCAGGACAGGTTTTTAATGGAAGATGTTGACGTGATTGTTGCTACAATCGCTTTTGGAATGGGTATCGACAAGCCGGATGTACGTTACGTCATCCATTTCGATATGCCGAAAAGTCTTGAGGGGTATTACCAGGAGACTGGACGCTCGGGGCGGGATGACGGTGAAGGTAATTGCATCGCCTTCTATAGTTACGACGACATCCTGAAGCTTGAAAAGTTTCTTAAGGGGAAAACAGTGGCCGAGCAGGAGATTGCCAAACATCTGCTTTTTGAAACTGTCAGTTACAGTGAATCATCGGTATGCCGTCGGAGGCAATTGCTTCACTATTTCGGAGAAATGTTTACTGAGGATAACTGCCAGAACTGCGATAATTGCCTTCATCCAAAGAAAAAATTTGAAGGCAAACAAAATATGCAGCTTGTGCTGGAGGCTATTATTGCCATGAAAGAACAGGTAAAACACAAGCACCTGATCAATGTACTTCTTGGAAAACTGACTACACCCGTCAAAAATTACAAACACAACAATCTGGATGTATTTGGGAAAGGGGCCGATAGGGATGAGAAGTTCTGGAATGCTGTGATCCGCCAGTGTTTAATCGACAGGTTACTCTCCAAGGATATTGAGAATTATGGTATCCTGATGATGAATCCTGAAGGCCACAAGTTCCTCAAGAAGCCGTGGTCGGTCATGCTGGTTGACGACCATGATTATGAAAATCCGGAAGAAGAAGAGTTCCTGGAATCAATGGGCTCGAAAAGCAGCACAACAGACAAAACGCTCTTCAGTATGTTGAAGGATCTGCGCAAACAGATGGCCCGGAAAGAAAAACTGCCTCCCTTTGTCATATTCCAGGATCCCTCGCTGGAGGATATGGCTATTCAATACCCTATTACCTCAGAAGAGTTGAAACAGATTACCGGGGTCGGAACTGGAAAAGCCCTTAAGTATGGTGAGCCCTTCCTGCACCTGATCAAAGATTATGTTGAGGAGAATGAGATCATCAGGCCTATGGATATGGTGGTGAAATCGGTGATAAACAAGTCGGGACTCAAAGTTTATATAATCCAGAGCATAGACCGGAAGATCTCTCTGGCTGATATCGCGATTGCTAAGAATCTGACATTTGAAGAGTTACTCCTGGAGATCGAACATATTGTAAGCGCTGGAACGAAGATCGATATCAACTACTACATTGATGAATTCATAGATCCCTATCACCAGGATGAGATTTTCGATTATTTTCGCACTGCAGAAACCGACTCTATCAGCAAAGCTATGGAAGATCTTGGTGAGGACGAATATGCCGAAGAGGAGATCCGGATGATGCGAATAAAATTTATATCCGAACTTGGAAATTAATCAAATATGGAAAAGCAAACTGTAAATCTGAACACGGTATTACTTCTTGTTGTACTTGCAGGACTTGTCGTCCTGTACATACTGTTTTTTACTTCGCAAAATCACGGCGAACCTCGGTTCACTTCCGGTGATTCAACCCAGGCTGTCCTTCCTGCAGGTCCTGCGATTGTATATGTCAATATCGATAGTCTTAACGAACATTATGAATTCGTAAAAGTACTCAAGCAAAACCTGGAAAGTACCGGGAACAGGCTTCAGCGTGAAGTGTTGCGTGAGCAGGATGCTCTGGAGAAGGAGGCAGCTGAGTTTCAGCGCAAGATTTCCACAAACAGCATTACCGAAGACCGGGCCCGTGTAGTTTACGAAGAACTGATGATGAAACAACAGGCTCTTATGGATAAAAAAGAGCGCTATACCCAGCAGGTTGGAGAGCAGGAGTTCAATATGAACATCCAGCTACTGGATACCGTGAACAGCTTTTTGGCCAGGTTCAACCGGCAGTTTGGGTACGATTATATTCTGGCTTACCGATCGGCCGGAGAGATTCTCAATGCCAACATCAGCCTCGATATCACGCAGGAGGTACTGGTGCAGCTGAACCGGGAGTACTCCGCCCGCAAGAAATAGCTTTCATGAAGAATTTATTTTTATTTCTTCCCCTGGCCCTTCTTATTTCATGTGTACCTGACCAAAAACCTGAAGTGATGCTTCAGGTTATGGGTGATTCAATTATTCCGGAGCCTCAGATGATACTTATCTTAGCTGATGCTCACACCATTGAAGCAGCGTTGTTGATATCCCGGAACAGGGGAACAGATACCAAAGATCTGGCAAACTACTATTATGCCGGGTTATTCAATAAATACAGGATAAGCAAGGAGCGATACCAGCAAAATCTGGCGTATTACCGGGAAGATCCGGATTCCTTCATACAATTTTACGAGAAGGTAAATCTGGAGCTGAAAGAGAGAGAGAAGAATTTCGTAAAAGCTCCGTCTGACTAAATTTTAGAATAAACCGCAGAAATGTGGTGGAGATTGGCTCCATCGTTCAAGGTATAGGGCCAGTTAATCCTGGAGCCGGATATGATGCCTGAACCATTAATGATCCACCCGTCTCCGATTACCTGGTTTACCTCGAGACTAACCGTAGTGCCCGATACAAAGGCATAAGCAGGATTACTGCTGCTGCCGGCATTAGCAAAGTTGTATATATAAACACCTCCGTTTTGGGATTGCGGGTCAATCTCAATACTCACTTCATATGTGAGCCGTGTCTCTGTTTCTGTCACACTCCAAACACCGGCAAATGCCTGACGCGGGTCAGTTGGTGCCGGAGTCGGGTCAAGGTCTGTACATGAAGAAAAGCCCAGAACCAGCAACATGAGAATTGTAATTGTGTAACTGATAATTTGTTTCATATTCGGGATGTTTTAACCAGGGTTATTGGTCAACAAAGATACGTACACTTTCTTAATCTTTAGTCAGGGTGAATTTTTTCTGCCAGTTTTCCGGCCAGCCTGCTGGCTCCAAACCTGAATAGCTCTTTGGATAACCATGCCTCTCCCAATCTGGACGAAACCAGTTCATAGAACATCAGAGCACGATCAGGATCAGCAATTCCTCCGGAAGGCTTGATACCTCTTCGTATCCCGGTCGTTTCATAATAGTTACGGATCCTCTCCAGCATAATTATCACTCCTTGTTCAGTTGCTCCGGAAGGGATCTTCCCGGTTGAGGTCTTGATAAAGTCGGCGCCTGCCCGCAGGGCCACATCGGAGGCTTCGGATATATGTTCCGGAGTACCCAGTTCCCCGGTTTCCAGAATCACCTTCAGTGTAAGTGGTTTGCAAATGTCGCGAAGGGTTGCGATCTCATCATAAACCTGCTGCTGATGGCCGGCCAAAAAGTTTCCTCTGGAGAATACAATATCGACTTCATCAGCACCCTGATTTACCGCGAAAGCTACCTCTTCCTGTTTGGCCTGCAGAGGAACCTGACCGTGGGGAAAACCCCCTGCAACTGTGGCGATTCGAATCCCGCTTCCGGAAAGCTCCCGATGAGCGGTCCTGATAAAAGGGGAGAAGATACAAACTGCAGCCGGAACCGGCAATCCTTTTTCACCAAAATCCATCGCTCTCCGGCAAAGATCAACAGTGGATTTGTCGGAATCAGTGCCTTCCAGGCTGGTAAAATCGATCAGTGAAAGTATGGTTGAAAGTAACTCCTTTAGTTCTGCCGCAGCCATGGGTCAAAAGGTGAAACTTATTCCCAGGCTGGGCAGGATAGGAAGTTGATAGACAACGGTATTGGTGATCCGGTCAACATAGAAGACGTTTTTCTCATTCATGACATTTGTTACACTGAAATCAACATCCAGTTTCATCCGTTTCCCAAAATGGAAAGACTTTTTAATGTCGAAGTCCAGGCGGCTGTAATAGGTCAACCGGTATGAATTATAATCGCCGTAGAGTATTCCAAGAGATCCGTTGGTAATGGTGACGGGTGTGCCAATATTGTTGAAAAACAGCTCTTCATAATATCCCTGGGTAGGGGTGAAGGGGAATCCGGAGCCGTAATTGTACCTGACGTTCACCTCCCATGTTTTCGTCTTGCCAAACGCATAGGTGCCCATCAGGTTCACATTGTGACGTCTGTCGAATGGAGGAACATAGGTGGATATCCCGTCATACCTGTGAATAAAACCCAGGGAGTAGGTCCCCCAGAAGTGGAAGTTACCGATGTCATATTTTAACGAAATATCCACTCCTTCAGCATCTCCTGATTCAACGATGAAATCCTTTTTCAGGTAATCGGGCTGATCGGCGTTGGCTTCGGTATCTTCAAACAACTTGTTCCGGTTCAGGTTGGTTAATTGTGGGTAGTACTTGTAATACCCCTCTATGTTTATGCGAAGATTGTTGGTAATATCCCATTCAAATCCAAAGATTGCATGCCAGGCCTGCTGAAGTTTGTTTTTAACCTCTTTCCCGTTGAACATTTTTGGCAGGTTCTCGGGACCGCTCAGGAAGCCATAAAAGAGATTCACAACATCGAGATCGTTGGTAGTACTTATAAGGTTCTGAGTGTAGTAACCACCGGCTGCTTTTAGTCTGAAAGTCTCCGTAACATTGTATTTCACTGCCAGTCGGGGCTCTGGTGAAAAGGTGGAGAGAGAGGCATAGTACTGGGCACGTATCCCCGGTTCAATGATGAATTTCCCTACAATCCACTTGAATTTCACAAAAAGGTCTATCTCGGTGGAATTTTGTGTAATGTCAATTTTCCGGTTCAGGGAGTTATAGAAATCAAAGACGGTTTTGTATCCCGATAACTCAAGGCCATATTTCAGGGTGTTTCTTCCTAAAAAGTAGGTAAACTGGAGTCCGCCGTTGAATCCTGAAATACTTGAAGAGCGGGGTGCTTTATTGGGTTCATCCATGTTCACTTTGTAGTAAGAGTAGGCAAAATTCCCTTCTAACAGAACAGCTGATTTCCCTGGAATTACAATGAAGTTTCCACCACCGCCATATGAGTCCCAGTTATAGTTTACAGGAACTTCCGTAAGTACGGAGTTATCATAATTATAACCCGACAGGGTAGCCTGATCAGTGAAATTAAATCCGAATAAATTGACTTTACTCCCGTTGGCAGCATTGATAGAGATTTTTCCGTATATGTCGAGGTAGCTGTAAGGAAGTTCCTGATCCAGGTAAGAGTAGAATATTTTTGAGCTTTTATCCAGGTATGAATTTTTCACTGAAAGGATAAAAGAGGCGCTGGCAGAGTTGTCCGTTTTCTGACGTACAATAGGGCCTTCCAGCAGGGCTTTTGCCCCAAATGTGCTAAAATCCAGTTTGCCGCCAAATCGCTTTTTGTTCCCGTCGCGTGTAGATATATCCATGATCGAAGAGATACGGCCGCCATATTCGGCATTGAATCCACCTGTATAGACATCAACGTTTTTCAGGATATCTACATCAAATACGGAGAAGAGGCCAATAGAGTGAAACGGGTTGTAAACAATCATCCCGTCGTAAAGTACTTTGTTTTGCACAGGGGGGCCGCCGCGAATATACAGCTGTCCGCCCTGGTCCCCCGAAAAAATGACACCGGGTAACACAGTAAGGTATTGGGCCAGATCGGGTTGACCGCCCATGGATGGGATCTTTTGAATCTCTTTTGGTGTGACTTTGATGATGGAGGTCTGCACCTCACTTTGTCTGTCCTGCCTCGCGGCAGAAATGTTGATCTCCCCCAGGGTTACAGCCTTGGATTTCAAGTATAGCTTTTCTGTGATAAGATCATCGGCTTTGATCGTTAACGGGATCTGCAGAGAGTCAAACCCAATGTATGTAACCATCAGTATATAGTCTCCCGGCGGGATGCGTGTGATGGCGAAATAACCGTTTTCGTCGGTTGGTGCACCTATAGAGGTTTTCTTAAAGAAGACATTCGTAAACATAACCGGTTCACCGGTCTCCTCTTCATAAACGAATCCGCGAACAGTTCCGTATTGTGCTGTCAGTGTACTGGCGGAAAAGATAAAGAAGAAAATAGTCAGGGAAAGGAATAGGAAGAGAGGGTGGAAAGACTTCATATCGAGAGTGTAAGATCAAGGTTGGTAAGCGGACACAAAAGTAGAAAAAATGATTCAGTTAAAAAAGAAATGCTTGAAATTGAGCTACCATCGGATGTGCAGGGTCTTCATTCACAACTGTAAGATAACAACCGAGTGCCGACAACCTCCATCCGCGGCTGATCCCGTTTTGTTTGATGATAAAGACCTTCCTGAAGTGTTTTCGGGAGGGGATTGAGAGTGCAAGACAGGCATTGATTGCCCGTTCAACTGCATCATCAAGCATGTGTTCATCATCCATCTCCAGCCTCTCCAAAAGGTCGCATGAGAGGAATCGAAGGTCGAAGGTATCCATCGCCTCAACGAACTCCAGGATCACCCGGGGAGGCTGATCCAGTTCATAGGGTATCAGATTGCTTTGGGATATCATGTTGTATCTCTTAAATTAGCCAGTTTTTGAAATAACGAAAGCTCCTCTTCATTCAGATCTTGCGGGATATCAACAGTAATCCTTGCATACAGATCCCCGAACTCCTTTTTCTTCCCAAAGAGCGGCATGCCCAAACCTTTTAGCCGAACCACTTTCCCGCTTTGACTCTCTTTCGGGATATTGATATTTACCATCCCTTTCAGCGTTGCGACAGCCATTTTTCCTCCCAACACAGCGGTATACAGTGGAACATGGACATTGCAGTGAAGGTCGTCCTCTTTCCGTTCGAACGTAGAATCGGCTTTGATGTTAACTTTTATATAGAGATGACCCCTTTCTTGTCCGCCGGTACCTTTTCCTCCCTTTCCCCTGACTCTCAGCTTTTGCCCGTCGCGAACACCAGCGGGAATAGTAGCTTTTATCGTCTCCCCGTCCAGCGAAAGCATAGCTTCTGTCCCACGGTAAGCATCTGCCAGTGTGACAGTGAGATCAGCCTGGTAATTCTGTCCTTTCCGTGGAATGTCGCGGGCATCTGTATAACGGGCTCCACCACCGAAACCGCCACTGAAGAAGGTGTTGAAGAAATCGGAAAAATCTCCTCCTTCAAAATCTGTTGTCGATTGCTGTTGAGAATGTTGCCTGCGCCCTCCTTGCTGCTGAGCCCACTGATTGTAGTCAAATCCGCCATCGGCACCGGCATGTTCATATTGTTTCCAGTTGACACCCAGCTTGTCGTATTTCTTCCGTTTCCCGGGATCTTTCAGCACTTCATATGCCTCTCCGATTTCTTTGAACCGATCTTCCGATTCCCTGTTCCCCTGGTTTTTATCAGGATGGTACTTCACGGCCAGCTTTCGGTAACTTTTCTTTATCTCATCCTGTGTAGCTGTTTTAGAGACTCCAAGCAGTTTATAATAGTCTTTGTACTCCATGTGGGATTCCCAATAATTTCAGTGAATTCAAAGATACAAAAAGCGTTAAAAGTTTCAACAACAGTTGTGTAATTTCTAAAATGTACGTAGGTTTGTCTGGCATTATCAAGATTGTTTTCTATGCCAAAAATATTGTTACTTGGAGATGAGGCGATTGCCCAGGGAGCACTGGATGCCGGTCTTTCAGGGATCTATGCCTACCCCGGAACTCCCTCTACTGAAATCACTGAATTTGTTCAAAAATCGAAGTACGCCGGAGAAAACGGCATTCACTCTCAATGGTCGGTCAATGAAAAGACGGCCATGGAGACTGCCCTGGGCATGTCCTACGCCGGTAAAAGGGCAATGGTTTGCATGAAGCATGTCGGGTTGAATGTGGCTGCAGATCCTTTTATCAATTCGGCTATAACAGGCGCTAACGGAGGCTTGATCGTGGTTTCTGCCGACGATCCATCTATGCACTCTTCACAGAATGAGCAGGATTCACGGTTTTTTGGAAAATTTGCCCTGATGCCTATCCTGGAGCCCTCCAACCAGCAGGAGGCTTACGATATGGTTCACTATGGCTTCGACCTCTCTGAAAAGTATCTTATCCCGGTACTTATGCGTATCACAACACGAATGGCACACTCTCGGGCCGGCGTAGTACGGAGAGATGTTCGGAAACAAAATGTAGCGCATCTCCCTTCAGATCTTCGTCAGTTTGTCCTTCTTCCTGCTATTGCCCGGAAACGCTACAAGCACCTGCTAAACAACCATCCGCATTTTATCACCGAGTCGGAAGAGTCACCATTTAATGAATATATTGATGGCACTGATAAATCGATTGGTATCCTGGTATGTGGGTTGGCTTATAATTACCTGATGGAGAACTACCCTGACGGGACGGTTCCCTTCCCAGTCCTGAAGGTCGGCCAGTATCCCCTTCCGAAGAGTATGGTTGAAAGAATGGCCGATGAGTGTGATGAGATTCTGGTTGTTGAGGATGGCTATCCTATGGTTGAGGAGTTGCTGAAAGGATATCTTGGCCGTGGATTGAAGATAAAAGGGCGGCTTGATGGAACAATTCCCCGCGATGGCGAGCTTAATCCCAACATACTGGCTGTTGCACTTGGGAAGGAAAATACGTTTGGACTCCCGATTCCTGATCTTGTTGTTGGCAGGCCTCCCATGCTCTGTTCAGGTTGTCCGCATATAGATTCCTACGGGGCCCTCAACCAGGCGCTGTCGATCCTCCCAAAAGGCCGGGTTTTCTCCGATATCGGATGTTATACCCTGGGCGCTCTGCATCCTTATGAGGCAATCAACTCCTGCGTGGATATGGGAGCCTCAATCACCATGGCCAAGGGTGCTGCAGATGCGGGGATGATACCTGCAGTAGCTGTCATCGGCGACTCTACCTTTACCCACTCCGGCATGACAGGGTTGCTGGATGCTATTATTGAGAAGTCCCCCATCACAGTACTTATCCTCGACAATGCCACTACGGCAATGACCGGAGGGCAGACATCCGCTGCCATGGGAAGGCTTGAAGATATCTGTAAAGGGCTGGGTGTTGAGGAGGATCACATCCGTGTGATCCGTCCCCTGAAAAAACATCATGACGATTTTGTCCAGATACTTGAAGAGGAGTTGGCCTACCAGGGTGTATCGGTAATCATTCCCCGCCGGGAATGCATTGTTGCCATCGATAAACGGATGCGAGATAAATTCAAGACCAAACAAACCGCAACACCATGAAAAAAGATATTATATTAGCGGGTGTCGGCGGGCAGGGGATTCTCTCTATTGCTGCCGTAATTGGCTATGCTGCTTTGGAGCAAGGTATGTTCCTGAAGCAGGCAGAGGTTCATGGAATGAGTCAACGCGGTGGCGATGTGATGTCACATCTCCGGATCTCTCATGATGAGATTTCCTCAGACCTGATACCTTTCGGGAAAGCTGACTTGATTATTGCTGTAGAGCCACTTGAATCCTTACGGTATCTGCCTTATCTCTCCAGAGATGGATGGCTGATCTCCAGCTCCAGACCCTTTACCAATATTCCAAATTATCCTGACATTGAAGAGGTTTTGGATGCCGTTCGGGCTATTCCTCAACATCTCCTCCTGGATGCAGATACGATGGCGAAAGAGGCTGGATCAGTTAAAGCTGCCAACATTGTGATTCTTGGCGCTTCTGCCCCTTTTCTTGGGATGGATTTCGAACTTTTGGAAAATGCTGTCCGTTTCATATTCACTAAAAAAGGGGAACGGGTAGTGGATTTAAACCTTAAGGCTTTAAATGCCGGGAAAGAGTTTGCTGAAATTCATCAGCGCAACTAGTTTAACTTTACAGTGCTTCCTTTTCTACTATTACAGATACTTAACTCGTTAGTATGAGGCTTTTACAACAAAAGACATCTCGTTACACGGAGCCACAGAAGGCTGAAAAGCTAGGTTTATACCCCTACTTTCGGATCATCGATTCGGAACAGGAGACGGTGGTTTCGATGAACGGGAGGTCGGTTCTCATGTTCGGGTCTAACAGTTACCTGGGATTGACCACTCATCCCCTGATCAAGGAGGCTTCTAAAGCAGCCGTTGAAAAATACGGTACAGGGTGTGCCGGGTCGAGATTTCTGAACGGTACTCTTGATATCCATATTGAGCTGGAAAAACAGCTGGCCGGATTTGTCGGGAAAGAGGCATCACTGGTCTACAGTACAGGCTTTCAGGTTAACATTGGTGTAATCCCCACCGTGGCATCCAGGCATGATTACATCCTCATCGACGAATTGAACCACGCATCCATCATTGAAGGTTGCCGGCTCTCTTATGCCAAGGTTCTGAAGTTCAGGCATAACGATATGAAGTCGTTGGAAAAGATGTTGAAACAATGCAAGCCCGAACGGATTAAACTCATCGTGGTTGACGGGGTATTCAGCATGGAAGGAGATATCGCGGATCTTCCGGAGATTGTCCGGCTGGCTGAGTTATACAGTGCCACCGTTATGGTTGATGATGCACATTCGCTGGGGATACTGGGTGTTGATGGTGCAGGGACTGCTTCCCATTTCGGACTTACTGACCAGGTGGATCTGATCATGGGCACCTTTTCAAAGTCACTTGCCTCTATTGGAGGATTCATTGCCAGCGACCAGGATACTATCAACTATATCAAGCATCACTCACGATCCCTGATCTTCTCTGCCAGTATTGCACCGGCATCGGCAGCTTCGGTTTTGGCTGCAATGGAAGTCATGCGACAGGAACCTGAACGGATCAGCAATCTCTGGGACCTGACCCACTACGCCATCGATCGATTCAGAAATCTTGGATTTGATATCGGGAAGACAGTTACACCCATCATTCCTATCTATGTAAGAGACACAATGAAAACGTTGGTGCTGACACGGAAGTTGCTGGATGAGGGGATCTTTGTCAATCCGGTGGTATCGCCGGCTGTTAGTAAGGATGCAGCCCTGATCCGTTTCTCCCTGATGGCTACGCATACAAAAGAGCAGATCGACACTGCCCTGGACTCTTTCCAGCGCATCGGGAAAGAACTCGGGATCATTCCCTAACGATAAGTTATTCCATCATGGCACTTGAGTTGAAACAGGTTAAGACCCATAGGGAGCTGAAACGGTTTATCAATTTTCAATACCATTTATACAAGGGAAATGCTTACTGGTGCCCACCGTTATGGATGGATGAAATCAAAACCCTGCGCAAAGACAAAAATCCCGCATTTGCCCATTGCGAGGCAGCCTACTGGATTGCTTACCGTGACAACAAGCCGGTAGGACGGATCGCCGGGCTGATCAACCACAAGGCGAACAAACGGTGGGAGGAGAAGCTGGTGCGATTTGGGTGGATCGATTTTATAGACGATCCGGAGGTTTCAGAAACACTCATCGATACTGTGGCAGCATGGGGGAAAGAGAAGGGGATGACTGGCATTCACGGCCCTCTGGGATTTTCTGATATGGATAACGAGGGTATGTTGATTGAGGGATTTGATCAGTTAGCCATCATGACCTCCATCTACAATTACCCTTACTATCCTGTTCACATGGAGCGGATGGGATTTGTCAAGGCAGCTGACTGGGTTCAGTATGAGTTTGATATCCGGGATATCCCGGAGAAGTTTGAAAAAGCGAAGTCTTTGGTAGAGCAGCGTTACAACGTTCATCTGGTGAAGACCAAGAAAAAGAAAGAGTTACTTCCCTATGCCCGGAAGATGTTCCAAATGCTCAACGTGGCTTTCGATGATCTTTATGGATTCGTGGCTCTTACCGACGAACAGATGGATGGCTATACAAAACAGTATTTTGGATTTATCCGTCCGGAATTTGTCTCCTTCGTTGTAAATGAGGCAGATGATATAGTGGGCTTTGGGATTTCACTACCGAATCTCACCTATGCACTCCAGAGGTCTAATGGCCGTTTGTTCCCGTTTGGCTGGTACCACCTGCTAAAGGCAATGCGCACGAATGAGATCGTTGACATGTACCTTCTTGGTGTTCATCCCGAATATCACGGCAAAGGTGTTGCTGCTCTTTTCTTCTATGAAATGAATAAAGCATACCTCGATTTCGGAATTAAAAAGGCTATCTCAAGCCCTCAGCTGGACGATAATTCCAAGGCATTATCAATCTGGAAGAACTTTTCGGGCCGGAAGAATGTACTCAGAAGGGTGTGGGTCAGGGAGATAAATTAATGAAACGTGTATTAATTACCGGGGCGAGTGGGTTTATTGGCAGCCATCTCGTAGAGGAGGGCCTGAGCAGGGGGTATGAAGTATATGCAGCAGTCAGAAAAACCAGTTCACGACGTTACCTGACAGATCCGCAGATCCGGTTTCTGGAATTGGATTTTGTCTCTCCTGATAAGCTCACGAACAGCTTGATGAAATGCAAAGAGGAGGGGCTCAGGTTTGATTTCATTATACATAATGCCGGATTAACCAAAGCACATAACAGCAAGGAGTTTTATCTTGTAAATGAGCACAATACCAGGAACCTGGTGGAGGCATTGGAGGAGACCGGGCTGATTCCGGATAAGTTTGTTTATATAAGCAGTCTCGCTGCCGTTGGGCCAGGCGATCCGGTTACTATGCGTCCCATATCTGATGAATCGCCATCGCATCCGATCGACACATATGGGAAAAGCAAGCGGGCTGCCGAGGTGTACCTTCAATCCAGATCCGCTTTCCCTTCCCTTATATTACGACCTACAGGAGTTTACGGGCCAAGGGAGAATGATTACCTGACCGTGTACCGGAATCTGAACAAAGGCTTTGAACTTTACGCCGGGAGTACCACTCAGAG
>CALCGJ010000205.1 GCA_937900965.1 uncultured Bacteroidota bacterium
TCAAACCGCTGAGTCATCGCCATCTCCTGCTCGATCGTATTGAGAAAAGATCCGGCTGGCGAGTCGGGGAGTTCAGAAACTACAAGCTGATCTCCTAATTAATCGATTTTCTATGACCTTCGCTCTTTAAAATATATCATCACCTTTTCACCTTTTCACCTTTTCACTTTTTCACTTTTTCACCTTTACACCTTTTTTGTATTTTTGTAAAAAATAATTACCATGGATTTGAGTAAAATTTTGTCTATATCAGGAAGATCCGGACTCTATAAAGTTGTATCTCAAGCGAAAAATGCCGTGATTGTCGAGTCGCTGATTGATCAGAAAAGGGTCCCTGCCTTTGGAAATGAGAAAATGAGTTCACTGGAAGAAATCAGTGTGTTTACTACTGGAGAAGAGATGCCATTAAAAGAGGTTCTCAGGAAGATGCATGACAAGCTTCAAGAGAAAGCAGCTGTTGATCCCAAATCGGATCCCAAGGTTCTCAAAGAATTTTTTCTCGAACTTGTACCGGAGTATGATCAGGAACGGGTTTATCCTTCCGACATTAAAAAGATACTGACATGGTATAACCTGTTGCTTTCAAATGACTTACTCGACTTTTCAGATCCTGAGGAGGAGATTGTAACTGACCCGGAAGAAAAAACTGAAGCTGCACCCCCTGAATCTGAATGAATTGCTTATCTTTGATTTGTGGAACATAACATAATTAACACCATAAAACCAGATTCTATGAAAACAAAGCCCCTCTTTGTACTGGTCATGGCACTCCTTTTTATTGCCATGAGTGGATTTGATGCCATCGCAGGCAAGAAAAAAATCGATTTTTCTGTTTCAGAGCCAGATGCTAAAATTTATGTGAATGGAACTTTTGTAGCTTCAGGCCACACAGAACTTATAGTTGAAAAAGACCAGTGTATCAGAGTAAAAGTGGAGAAAACAGGCTTCCTGACCGAGTCCATTGAATACTGTAACTTTAAAGAGAGTGATCCCGTACCAAAAAGCTTCAGGATGACACTCCTGCAAGATGATGCATACGAAGCCTCTGCACTGTCCGACATCGTCAATGAGGATTTCGAAGTGAAAACCATGAAAACGGAGCTTGAAGCATGGAAACTTCTCAGCCAGATAGTCACTAACTACATGGATGTTGTCGAGGTAACTGACCGGGAGACCGGGTATCTGCGGACAGCCTGGGAAACAGAACATTTTACCCGGAATACTATCCGGACAAGGATAATCATCAAGCTGGCATCTACTGATCCGCTGAGTTACAAGATCAAGATTATCAGTGAAGAGTCAGGTAAACCTGTGACAAGCGTAAAAGACGACGAATATTTCACTGAATACAACCGCGTATTGAAAAAATACAAAGATGTAATTAATGAGATGCAGAGCCGTCTGGGCAATTAACTGCAATATCACTTCATGGAGATAAAAAAAACTGTTCAGGATCTTACAGTTGTCAGTAATATCTCTTTGAACAAACGCCATTTCCTGCTTGAATTAGTTGCACCTGAGCCTCTGCCAATGATGCTCCCGGGACAATTTGTTCAGGTCCTGGTCAAGGATTCCCCTACCACTTTTTTACGAAGACCATTTTCCATCCATCAGGCAGACCATAGAAGGAACAGTATCATTTTACTCGTTCAGATCAAGGGGGAAGGAACCCGTCACCTCAGTCATCTCAGGGAAGGAGAAAAATTGAACGTGATCTACCCGCTGGGTAACTCATTTTCTCTTCCAACAACCAAAAAGGTCTTACTGGTAGGGGGTGGATGCGGCGTGGCTCCACTGCTTTTTTTGTCCCAATTTCTGAACCAGAACAGTATAAGGCCAACAATTCTGGTTGGATTTCGGACCAAAGAGGAGGTTTCTGAGATTGAGACATATGCAAAATACGGAGAGATCTTTATTACTACTGATGACGGCACCGAAGGAGAACATGGACTGGTTGTGGATCACTCTATTTTTCAGAAGGACCACCTGCCATTTGACAAGATCTATTGTTGTGGCCCTGATGCCATGATGCACGCCGTTGCCAGGATCGCGAAGATGCAGGAGATAGATTGTGAAGTTTCATTGGAGAACACGATGGCTTGCGGATTCGGGGTATGTCTCTGTTGCATTACTCCAACAGACAGAGGGAACGAACGGGTGTGTGTGGAAGGACCGGTGTTTAACACAAAACGGCTAAAGTGGAAGTAAAGGATAGGGTATGAGGGTATGAGGGTATGAGGGTATCAGCGTATGAGTTATGAGGGTGGAACGACTCGAAACTCGAAACTCTAAACACGGAACAGAGAATACCCCCCAGCCCCCTAGAGGGGGAGCAAGTCCCCTTCAGGGGATTTAGGGGCAAAAAATGACCGCATGACAAATCTATCAGTAAACATCGCCGGCTTAACCTTCAAGAATCCAGTCACAACTGCTTCCGGGACATTCGGGTATGGGGATGAGTTCGGGGATTTCATGGATCTTGGACGGATCGGAGGTGTCTTCGTAAAAGCGGTGACCGGTTCGAACAGGGAAGGGAATGCCTATCCGAGGATGGCTGAGACGGCATCCGGGATGCTCAATTCAGTGGGATTGCAAAACAAAGGGGTGGACCATTTTATCAAAGAGATTTACCCCAGGATAAAGGATTTCGACACACACATCATTGTCAACGTTTCCGGCTCAACATTGGAAGAATATGTGGAGGTCGCCTCCCGGATCAATGAGCTGGATAAAATTCCTGCTATTGAGCTGAATATCTCCTGTCCCAATGTCAAACAGGGTGGAATGGCTTTTGGAACGGTTCCTGCCATGTCGACAGAGGTGACCAGAGCCGTCAGGGATGTTTACAAGAAGGTGCTGATGGTCAAACTCTCGCCCAACGTCACCAGTATCATCGAGATTGCAAAAGCTGTGGTAGACGGTGGCGCTGATGTGCTCACGCTTGTCAACACACTTCTGGGTATGGCTATTGATGCAGAGCGCCGTCGCCCGATCCTCTCTACCATAACCGGCGGGTTGTCTGGCCCGGCCATCAAACCAATAGCCTTACGAATGGTCTGGCAGGTTCACAATGCTGTGAATGTTCCTGTTATTGGCCTGGGTGGTATCATGAATGCAACAGATGCCATTGAATTTCTGCTTGCCGGCTCTTCCGCTATCCAGGTGGGAACGGCCAACTTCATCGATCCGGCTATCTCTGTAAAAATTGTTGAAGGTATCGAAGCCTACATGCAAAAACATGGGATCACCGATGTGAATGAGTTGATCGGGGGGCTGAGGACAGAGTAGTCAAATTCAGGTACCCTGATTGATCTATGAGTTAAAATCCCTACTTTTGTATAGAAACAATTATCCCCTGGTATATGAATAACAAGACTCCCCTTTTCAGGAAAAAGTTTGTTCTACCTCTTTTTTCGATCGCCTTATTTGCAGCACTTTGCATTCTTTCATGGCAAGCTAATCAGTTTGACGTTAACGCCAACCTTAATAACGTCAACCATTTCCAACCGCCTTCCCTCACACCCAACGACTGGATGGCTATGCAGCGGATCTTCCCATATGACCGGATTCAGCCTGAGGCTTTTCAATCTGCTGTTGCACAGGCACAATCGTTGATTGATGCCGGTTCAGAAAGTACTACAGCCTGGGAATTTACCGGCCCAACAAATATTGGAGGCAGGATTACCGATATTGAGATTCCTGATGGAGATCTTCAGACTATGTATATTGGAGCTGCTACAGGAGGAATCCTGAAAACAACCGATGGAGGCGCAAGCTGGACTAATCTTTTTCTGGAAGTTCCGGTCATCTCAATCGGAGATATCGCCATCGATCCTGACAACTCTGATATCCTATATGTAGGAACCGGTGAAGCGAACTCATCCAGCTTCAGTTTTTGGGGAAATGGAATGTATAAGTCAACTGATGCCGGCCTGACCTGGCAACACCTTGGCCTGGAAAATTCAGCATATATCGGAAGGGTTCTGGTAGATCATGCCAACTCACAGCGGGTATTTGTTGCCGCATGCGGCTACCTGTTTTCATATACTGACGAACGCGGTGTATACAGAAGTGAAGATGGTGGCACCTCCTGGGAACAAGTATTGTATCTCACCGATTCAACAGCTGCAATCGATCTCGTACAGCATCCCACCGATCCGGATATCCTCTATGCTGCCATGTGGCAAAGGAGCAGAGGGCTGGAGTACCGGAATTCATTCGGAGCGACTTCAGGCATCTGGAAAACAATGGACGGCGGAGATACCTGGACCGAATTGACAAACGGCCTGATGGCGGGTCAGGACGTAGGCAGAATCGGCCTGACGCTCTGTAAATCACAACCTGACGTTCTCTATGCCTTTTATGACCTTCCCGACTATGAGGTTGGAGTATTTAAAACCGAAGATGCTGGATTATCCTGGACCAGGACCAATGACGGAGACCTATATGGGATGAACAGCAGTTTCGGCTGGTATTTCGGTCAGATCCGTGTCGACCCGAATGATCCTTTCAGTGTATTTGTCATGGGTGTTCCGCTTTATGCCACCCAGAACGGGGGGCAATCATGGTACGAAATCGCCGACAACATCCATGTGGACCATCATGCGATGGTTATCGACGAAACAACTTCAACGATTATTGAAGGGAATGATGGCGGGCTGTACACCAGCGATACGTATGGAAGCTCATGGAGCAAAATAAACAACCTCCCCATCACCCAGTTTTATGCCATTGATATTGACTACCTCTTGCCTGACCGCATCTACGGCGGAACCCAGGACAACAATACGATCCGGACTCTCACCGGAGCTGTTAATGACTGGCAGCCTATCCTGGGTGGCGATGGTATGTATACCCTTGTAGATTACACAAACTCAAATGTGATATACGCCGAGTACCAATGGGGAAATCTCTTCAGGTCCAATAATGGCGGGAACAATATGCAGTATATAGGTCAGAACTGGGAAAACGAACGGAAAAACTGGTCAGCTCCACTCGCAATGCACCCGGT
>CALCGJ010000206.1 GCA_937900965.1 uncultured Bacteroidota bacterium
TCCCTGTGCTAAAGCACGGAGCAAGTCATAGAAATCTTGAATCTATTCTTTCATAAAATTCAGCGCGCTTCCCGCCTTAAACCACTTTACCTGCAACTCCCCGTAACTGTGGTTTGCAGTGATGGACTCTTCGGTTCCGTCGGCATGATGCAGCACCAGTGTCAGCGGAACGCCGGGAGAGAAGCTGGCCAGTCCGATTACGTCGATTGTATCATCTTCACGAATCTTGTTGTAATCTTCCGGATTGGCAAAAGTAAGCGCAAGCATCCCCTGTTTCTTCAGGTTGGTTTCGTGGATCCGGGCAAATGATTTCACGAGGACGACCCGGGCATTCAGAAACCGTGGTTCCATGGCTGCATGCTCGCGTGAGGATCCCTCGCCGTAATTTTCATCGCCCACGATGATCGAGCCAATCCCTTTGCTTTTATAATCCCGGGCAACCTTTGAAACCTCACCGTACTCGCCAGTGGTCTGGTTTTTCACCGCATTGGTTTTGTCGTTAAAGGCATTGACAGCTCCCATCAGCAGGTTGTTGGAGATGTTGTCGAGATGTCCGCGGAACTTCAGCCAGGGTCCTGCCATCGAAATATGGTCGGTGGTGCACTTTCCTTTGGCTTTGATCAGCAGGCGAAGTCCGGTCAGGTCTTTACCCTCCCATGGAGCAAATGGTTCCAGCAACTGAAGCCGTTCCGAGGCATGATCTACCTCGATAGTGATACCGCTTCCATCATCAGGAGGAGCCAGGAAGCCGGTTTCTTTCACCTCAAACCCGTCAGGAGGAAGCTCATGTCCTGTAGGTTCATCCAGCATGACCTCATCACCATCCCTGTTCGTAAGGGAATCTTTCATGGGGTTGAATGCCAGTGATCCGGCAAGGGCCATCGCGGTTACGATCTCCGGGGAGGCCACAAATGCGTGCGTGCTGGCATTGCCATCGTTACGCTTGGCAAAGTTGCGGTTGAAGGAGGTAATGATTGAGTTCTTCCGGGTTGGATCCTCCATGTGCCTTGCCCACTGTCCGATGCAGGGTCCGCATGCATTGGCCATCACCACTCCGCCGATCTCGGCAAACACGCCCAGCAATCCGTCGCGCTCAGCGGTATAACGGATCTGCTCCGATCCCGGGGTGATCAGGTATTCCGTATTGACTTTCAGATTCTTTTCACCGGCCTGTTTTGCGATCGATGCTGCCCGTGTGAGATCTTCATAGGAGGAGTTGGTGCAGGAGCCGATAAGTCCCACTTCCAGCTTTTCGGGGTAGTCGTTCTCTCTAAGGAAAGAGGCCAGTTGCGATAAGGGAGTTGCCGCATCCGGAGTAAAAGGACCGTTTACATATGGCTCAAGTGTTGAGAGATCAATCTTAATATACTGATCATAATAAGCCTCAGGATCCTTCATTACCTCTGCATCCGGGGTCAGCAGGTGTGCATGTTCATCAGCCAGTGCAGATATTCCGGACCGTCCGGTGGCATCAAGGAACTCTTTCATTTTGTTGTCATAGGCAAAGAGTGAGCAGGTGGCGCCAATCTCGGCCCCCATGTTGCAGATAGTCCCTTTTCCTGTGCAGGAGATGCTTTCGGCACCCTCTCCGAAATACTCCACGATAAATCCTGTGCCTCCCTCTACTGTCAGTATGCCGGCCAGTTTCAGGATCACATCTTTCGGACTGGCCCATCCATTCAGCTTGCCGGTAAGCTCAACGCCCATCACTTTTGGCATTTTCAGCTCCAGCGGCATCCCCGACATGACATCCACGGCATCGGCGCCGCCAACACCAATTGCTACCATGCCAAGCCCCCCGGCATTTGGAGTATGTGAGTCGGTACCGATCATCATCGCACCCGGGAAAGCGTAGTTCTCAAAGATCACCTGATGGATAATGCCGGCACCGGGCTTCCAGAAACCGATTCCGTACTTCGCGGAGACAGTTTGCAGGAAGTCATAGACCTCTTTGTTCGCTTGAAGTGCCATTGGAAGGTCGGTGTCCACTCCCTCTTTGGCAAGGACCAGGTGGTCGCAATGAACGGTTGCGGGCACAGCGCTCGTTTTGCGGCCGGCAGTCATGAACTGCAGCAGCGCCATCTGGGCTGTTGCATCCTGCATCGCAACCCTGTCGGGCCGGAAGTTGACATAATCGATCCCTTTTTGTAGCGGTTTTTCAGGGATGGGATCAAAAAGATGCCCGTAAAGTATTTTATCTGTAAGGGTTAACGAACGGCCTATTAAGTTTCTTGCAGAGTCAGCCCCCGAAGCTAGTTTTCGGTAGGTTTCGCGGATCATCTTTACATCTATCATCATGGTTTTTTAAAAAAATTGATTCAAACCGCAAAATTACCAATTCAAAAGAATAAATTTGCCATCTCGTAGAATAAATCCCTTATATAATATTGAATATCATGACTGGAGAGAAAATTACCATTAAAGACCGAAAACTGACAGTACCTGATTATCCTGTAATCCCTTTCATTGAAGGCGACGGGATTGGCCCTGATATCTGGAATGCAAGCGTACGTGTGTTTGACGCTGCTGTAGAGAAAGCATATGGCGGAAAACGCAAGATCATCTGGAAAGAGGTTTTAGCAGGTGAGAAGGCTTTTGACCAGACCGGAGAATGGCTTCCGCAGGATACCCTGGATACAATCAAAGAGTACCTGGTTGCAATCAAAGGACCTCTGACCACACCGGTAGGAGGGGGGATCCGTTCCCTGAATGTAGCTCTGCGCCAGATCCTCGACCTGTATACCTGTCTGCGCCCGGTAAAATATTTCAAAGGCGTTCCCTCCCCGGTGAAACGGCCCGAACTTACTAATATGGTGATCTTTCGTGAAAATACTGAAGATATCTACGCCGGCATCGAATGGATAGCTGGATCACCAGAGGTTCACAAGGTAATCGACTTTTTGATTAACGAGATGGGCGTGAAGAATATTCGTTTCCCTGAGAGCTCTTCCATCGGCATCAAACCGGTATCGAAAGAGGGAACCGAGCGCCTGGTTCGTGCCGCTATTGAATATGCCCTGAGGCACGGAAAACCCTCTGTCACCATCGTGCACAAAGGGAATATCATGAAATTCACCGAGGGTCAGTTCAAGCAGTGGGGCTACGAACTTGCCGAGCGCGAATTTGGCGACAAAGTATTTACCTGGCCGCAATATGATAAAATCAAGGATGAGAAAGGCGAAGAGGCTGCAAACAAGGCTCAGAATGAAGCCATTGCCGTCGGCAAACTGATCATCAAGGATGTCATTGCTGATGCCTTCCTGCAGCAGATATTAACCCGCCCGGCCGAATATTCGGTGATCGCCACGCTTAACCTCAACGGCGACTATATTTCCGATGCCCTGGCAGCTATCGTTGGCGGTATCGGGATTGCTCCCGGAGCCAACATCAATTATGTAACCGGCCAGGCAATTTTCGAAGCCACACATGGTACTGCTCCCAAATATGCAGGCAAAGACCAGGTCAATCCCGGTTCAGTTATCCTTTCCGGTGTACTGATGCTTGAATTCATGGGCTGGCAGGAAGCTGCCGACCTGATTGTCAAAGGCATCGAAGGCGCTATCGGCAAAAAACGCGTCACCTACGATTTCCACCGCCTGATGGAGGGCGCTACCAAGCTGAAGTGCTCCGAGTTTGGCACGGAGATTATTGCCAACATGTAGACTCTAATGACCCCTCCCTGGCGCTCCCCTTGGAGGGGAGGGAATTTTTTGTTGATTCTCGAGGTACGATTTTCAATTGAATTTGTGCCTACTGCCAACTGCCAACTGCCAACTGCAGTCTGGGTGTAGTGGATTGGCTTTAACCAAGAAATTTCAGGATTGGAGTGCTTAAGTATTGCGTGCAAAATCAAGAACCACTTTCTCGAGTCGTTTTTTTACATCACCCCATTTTGATTCAGGATTATCAATTAAAACTGGCCAATCAGCAAGATCCACATCTTCAAACCAGATCAGACTTTTTAGGATAAAAGCGACATTTTTCTGGTCGTACTTTTTTTTGTAAAACTCAAGCATCTCCCCGAGTGTGAATTCAGGAAGAAGATAATAGATATCAACATTGATATTTACGATGCCCAAAGTGCAAGGCAAGTGCGGTTCCTCCTACTAGGTGAAATCCCTCCAGATAGGGTTTGCTTTGCAGGATTTTTATGAGTTCCAGTGTTGGGGGTTCGACTGCTTTCGTTGGAAACATCTGAATTACTCCGCAGGTTTATTAAAGAGCTTGACAATGAAATTGAAGGTTTTTGGATCGATATAGGATAATTTGCACAATACCTCAACAACTTTTTCCTTACCATAAAAATGGATCACCTGGTTCATTTCATGGATTTCCCCCAGCGAAAATACCCGGTCAATGATCAATCGGCTGGCATTTGTTTCATCTAAAATGGCGAGATCCACATCCCAAAAATAGTTGGGTTTTAAGCTTGAAATAATTGAATTATTTGGATTCATAAAAACGCTGTTCCTCTTTGTCAAAGATACAACATTTTTTACGATCCACCTCATCCCCCTGCCCCCTTCTCCTCAAAAGAGAAGGGGAGAGGTTCCCTCTCCTTGAGAGCCTGCCCCGCCCATGGCGGGGAGAGGGTAAGGGTGAGGTGGATTATTTGTTTGAACTGACCAATAAAGAGATTGAAGTGGCTTCAAACGAATTTAACTTTGTTGATATAAAGGTCAAACTCTACCCAAATCCCACTGATGACCTTGTAACATTAGAAGTGACATCTCCGGAATCAATTGAACAAGTGCACGTTACTATTTACAGCATACTTGGTAAGGTCATCGACAGGGAGATCCTGAACGATGACTTCAAACATCAATTCTCATTATCAGGAAATCCTCCGGGAATTTACATGGTCCGGGTCAGAACAGACAACTGGTCGGAGATTGTCAAAATTGTAAAACAATAAAAATTGTAGGGGCGGACCTGCCTGTAGGGGCGACCTGCCAGGTCGCCCCTACAATTAATACGCCAGGTCGCCCCTACAATTAATGCATCAGGTCGCCCTTTGATCTAAATACCTGCCGGTTTTTTGGAGACCTGGGAGGTCGAATATTGTTTTATAATAACATCTCCCTGATATCTAGTCAGATGTAGCCTTTTCTCAATTTTTTACTAAAAAAACGTCCAATAAATATTGATATATGTATTTATTATACTGTATATTTGCTTGTTTAATCAATCTAAATAAAAATAATAATATATCTGAAAGACAATCTGAACTTCAATATCATTATATCTACCCCGGTTTTTTTATACACATGAACCAGACTAATCCAGACTACAATTTGCTCACAATGTTGAAGATAGGAAGCCTGCCATTCAGATTAAACAGGTTTAATCATGGAGGAAAACGTACACTGGATCACAAAAAAAAATTTCGGATTACATCACCTTGGTTACTGGTTTCTCAGTATAATTCTTATTGCCGGGATGAATCTTCAAGCCTCTCCTATCCCGCCCAACCCACCCGATCCGCTGGTTGCCGGATCAATCTCGGCTGATCAGGCCATTTGCACAGGATCTTATCCTTCTCTGCTGATAGGGGTAGCACCGACCGGCGGTACCACACCCTACAGCTATCAGTGGCAAAGCTCACCCGATAATTCCGCTTTCGCGGATGTCACAGGCGAAACCAGCCTCAACTTCCAACCCGGCACCTTAACCCAGACTACCTACTACCGTTTGAACCAGTTTTCATCAGGCGGAACAGCAACTGTGACTACAAATACGATTACTGTCAACGTAAATCCGTATCCGGCAACCCCTGTCATCTCACCCGCCGGTCCGATCGATTTGTGTTACGGCACCAGCATCGAACTTTCAGTGCCCCCGCAGGCAGGTTCAACCTACTGCTGGTATGAAGAGCTGTGGCAGAATGAAGGCAATGCCGGGTTTTCTTCCGGAGGAGCCCTTTCCGTCAGCCTGGCAATCAGTTCGTCGGGAGAACCCTACGTGGCATATAGAGACGCTTCTCAGGGATATAAAGGATTTGTACGGAAATTTGATGGAACCAACTGGATTAATGTTGGCCCGGCCGGTTTTTCCACAGGCTTGGCTGATTATCCCAGTCTGGCGTTCAGTCTCACAGGTGAACCATACGTAGCTTTCAAAGATCAGAGTGCATCAAATAAAGCAACAGTTATGAAATTCGATGGTACCAACTGGATCAACGTGGGGAGTGCCGGATTTTCTGCAGGTTCAGCTGCCAATCTAAGCCTCGTTTTCAGCGTTACCGGAGACGCCTATTTAGCGTACTCAGATGGGGCCGATTCATATAAAGCAACTGTGGTGAAGTTTGACGGGACCAGCTGGGTGAATGTGGGTAGTACCGGGTTTTCTGCGGGTTCTACTTCATCAATAAGCCTGGCATTCAGCCTTTCCGGTGAACCTTATGTGGCTTATCAGGATAAGGGAAATTCGTATAAAGCTACTGTTATGAAATATAACGGAACCGACTGGATCAACGTGGGGAATGCCGGATTCTCAACGGATAAAGCCGAGTACACCAGCCTGGCTTTCAGTCAGGTTGGGGAGCCGTATATTGCTTTCTCAGAAACGAATAATAACAGTAAGATAACAGTAATGAAATTTGACGGATCCAGCTGGATGAATTTGGGAGTGGTTGGATTCTCACGGGGATGGCTCGGAACCAGAGCGCTGGTATTTTACCCTTCCGGAGAACCATACATTTCTTTTAGAGATAACGATAACTCTGGCAAGGCCGCCGTAAAAAAGTTTAACGGAACAAACTGGGTTCTTGAGGGGATTTCTGGATTCTCGGCCGGATCAGTATCTGATCCCAGCCTGGCAATAAATACTTCAGGCGTTCTGTATGTTGCATACTCGGACGGGGCATATAGTGGGAAGGCTACAGTAATGAAAGCAGATCCGGTTTGCATAAGTACCTCAAACACCTATATGGCAACCAGCTCGGGAAGTTATACTATGAGGATTACCAACACATCTGGATGTTTCGCAACTGCCGGCAGCAACGTTGACGTAACGAGCTATCCTGAATTTGAAGTTAAATATATCTTCAATGAGGATGACACCATCTGCTCAGGAGTGGTTCCGGAGCAGCTTGAAGCGATGGCTCCTGACGGAGGTATTACGCCCTATTCGGTTCAGTGGCAAAGTTCCATGGATGGCACAACCTTTTCTGACATTGCTGGAGCAACAGGTTCAGTCTACCAGCCCGATGCCCTGACAGCCACAACGTACTACCGCCAGATGCAGACATCTTCAGGTGGTTGCGGAACGGGATATACCGACACGGTAGTAGTAAGGGTTAACCCGAATCCGTTGATCCCGGATATATCTCCTGCTGGACCACATAATCTTTGTGCCGGAACTTCCATTGAATTATCTATTCCTACACAGACCAACTCAACCTATTGCTGGCAGAATAATGAGTGGAAGGTAGTTGGAGTACCTGATTTCTCGGGTGATGCAGTGGACTATACCTCACTGGCTCTTGGTCTGAACGGAACTCCTTATGTGGCTTTTGCAGATGATGATGAGAATGGAGCAGCTACTGTAATGAAGTACGAAAACAGCAACTGGATGGTAGTTGGGGAATACGGTTTCTCGGCCGGAGAGGTCTTTGACATTACTATCGAAATCAACTCAACAGGTGTTCCATATGTCGCATTTAGTGATGACGAGGCATCAGAAAAACTCACTGTGATGAAATATGATGGCACCGGCTGGGTCGTTGTCGGATCTCCCGGATTCTCAGATGATGAAGCTGATTTTATCTCCCTGACTTTCTGGGATATTGAAGGTTTAATCGATATCCCCATTGTTGCATATAAAGATATAGGTAATGGTGGAGGTCTCACTGTGAAAACTTTTATTGAGGGTCCGGATTTCTGGTTTACCCTTGGCGATGAAGATTTCACAGGCGACGAAGTTTGGTTCACCTCCCTGGCATTCAGCCCGTCAGGCGATATATATGTGGCGTTTATTGATGATGAGTTCGGAGAGGTTTCAGTAGCATCATTCGACTGGGAAGATGAAGAGTGGTTTCCGGTTGGAGGTCCAAATATCTCTGGTGAATCCTGGTTCACCTCCCTGGCAATCAGTCCGGATGGAGATCCCTATGTCGCATTTTGTGATGACGAAGAGAATGGTGATGGGAAAGTTACAGTTATGGGACTGGTTGGGGATTTCTGGGGAACAATTGGAACGGATGGATTCTCGGCCGGAGCGGCCGCTTTTCCTTCCCTGAGATTCAGCTCTAATGGTGATCCGTATGTCGCATACCTGGATGTAGCTAATGGTTTCAGAGCCACAGTAATGGGGTTTGACGGAAGTAACTGGGTGACAAAAGGATCTGCGGGTTTTTCAAAGGGGGAAGCATATGTCACCTCCCTGGCAATCAGTTCAACTGATGATTTCTATGTTGCATACGTGGACGAAGGAAATAACTTCGGAGCTACGGTTATGGGTATTGACAATTCATGCATTAGTAATACTACAGCATTGACAGTAACTGAATCAGGCACCTACCAGGTGACTGTGACAAATGCAACAGGTTGTACCTCTGCTTCGAGCAATCAGGTTGAGGTTGATTACTACGAGGAATTTGTGGCAGGTACTATCTCGGCCGATCAGACCATCTGTTACAATACAGCACCCGTTCAGCTTGACGGAGTGGCACCAACAGGCGGGGGATCACCATACACATACCAGTGGCAGAGTTCTTCTGACGGAACCAGTTTTTCAGATATCTCCGGAGCAACCAGCCTGAACTACCAACCAGGCTCACTAACCCAGAAAACCTGGTATCGATTGAATCAGATCTCAGCCAGTGACTGCGGAACCGTCGCTACAGATACAATCATCATTTCAATCTTCTTCATGCCGGGTTCAGTCTCATCCACCCAGGCAATCTGCTACAACACTGCTCCTGCCGAGCTCCAGGGTGTTGCACCAACAGGAGGAACCACACCCTATACGTATCAGTGGCAAAGCTCAACATACTCTCTTTCATGGGCAGATATCCCAGGAGCCACCAGCATGAATTACCAACCCGGAGCTCTCACTACCACTACCTTCTTCAGGTTGAAGCAGACCAGTGCATCAGGCAGTTGCCCGGCATTAACAACAACTCCGGTTACCATCTTTGTTTATGCAGAGTTCATGGCTGGTTCGATCTCTTCCGACCAGGTCATCTGCTACAATATTTCCCCGACCCAACTTACAGGAGTGGCACCAACGGGCGGGAACGGACCTTATACCTACCAGTGGCAGAGTTCAGGTGATGGAATCAGCTTCACAGATATCACAGGGGCAACCGGTATCAATTACCAGCCGGGCGCTCTTACTCAAACCAGCTGGTACCGTTTGAAACAGACCTCAGGCGGTAATTGTGGTACAGTGATGACCAATCCGGTCACCATCACCGTTTACCCAGCATTCCAGGCAGGATCAATCATAGCCGACCAGAACATCTGCTACAATACAATTCCTTCCGAACTAACCGGAACTGCTCCAACCGGAGGCATTTCACCATATAGTTACCAGTGGGAGAGCTCTGCCAATAATGTTACCTTTACACCCATCGCAGGGGCCACCGGTATCAACTACCAGCCAGGTGCCCTGATGCAGACTACCTGGTACCGGCTTAACCAGACCTCAGCCAGCGGATGCGGGACCTTGTCGACCAACGAAATAACTATTTCAGTTTACCCCGAAGTTACTGCCGGTCTGATATCAGCCGATCAAAGCATCTGTTTCAATACCACTCCGGCAGAACTAACCGGTGTTGCACCAACAGGAGGCAACACACCCTACTCCTATCAGTGGCAAAATTCGACTGATGGAACCACATTTTCAGATATTCCAGGCGCCACCAACCTGGATTACCAGCCGGGTGCTCTCTCGCAAACCACCCATTACCGGCTTAACCAGACTTCAGCCGGTGCATGCGGGACCATGTCAACCAACGTGGTAACCATAATGGTATACCCCGATTTTGTTGCTGGTTCCGTGTCATCAGACCAATCTATCTGCTTTAATACCGTTCCCTTACAACTGACCGGTATCACACCAACAGGCGGAACCACACCTTACACCTACCAGTGGCAAAGTTCTTCAGATGGGATCACCTTCACAGATATCACGGGGGCTACCGGTATCAATTACCAGCCGGGCACGCTTACTCAAACCAGCTGGTACCGTCTGAAACAGACCTCAACCGGTAATTGTGGTACAGAAATGACAAATCCTGTCACCATCACCGTCTACCCGGCTTTCCAGGCAGGATCAATCTCGGCCGACCAGAGCATCTGCTACAACACCATGCCATCCCAACTTACAGGAATTGCGCCATCAGGAGGCAATATACCATATATATACCAATGGGAGAGTTCTACGGATAACGTTACTTTTACACCCATCGCAGGGGCCACCGGTATCAACTACCAGCCAGGAGCCCTGATGCAGACAACCTGGTACCGGCAGAACCAGACCTCAGCCAGCAGTTGTGGCACATTTACAACAGATGCCGTCACGATCACTGTTTACCCGACCTTCCAGGCAGGATCGATTTCAACAGATCAGTCTGTATGTTACAACACTGTTCCGGCAGAACTAATCGGATTGGCGCCAACAGGCGGGAACACACCATATACGTATCAATGGCAAAGCTCCACTAACGGGACCATATTTTCGGATATCCCGGGAGCGACGAACCTGAACTTCCAGCCATCGATGCTTACCCAGACCACCTGGTACCAGCTTATCCAGACTTCTGCGGATGGTTGCGGAACCTTAACTACCAATCCAGTTACCATTACTGTCTATCCTGAATTCCTGGCAGGTTCAATCTCGGCAAATCAGAGCATCTGCAATAAAACAATCCCTGCTCAGCTCACCGGTACAGCACCCACGGGTGGTAAAATGCCATACACCTATCAGTGGCAAAGTTCCATTGATGGAACTGCATTTACAGATATTCCCGGGGCCAACAACCTGAACTTCCAGGCCGGTACGATGACCCGGACCACATATTATCGCCTGGAACAAAATTCATCCGGAGGATGTGAGTCCATCACGACCAATACAGTCACAATCACGGTTTATCCGGAATTCATGGTTGGATCTGTCTCGTCAGACCAGGATATTTGCTACAATACTACACCGGCTCAGTTTACCGGAACAGCACCTACAGGTGGGAATACACCCTATGCATACCAATGGCAGAGTTCTATGGATAACCAGGCCTTTATGGATATCCCCGGTGCAACAGCCCTTGATTTCCAGCCGGGTACCCTCACTACGACAACCTGGTACCGTCAGAAACAGACCTCGACCGACGGATGCGGAATTTCCCTGACCAACACGATTCGTGTAATGGTTTATCCTGACTTCCAGGTTGGTTCGATCTCGGACAACCAGGCAATTTGTTACTACACTGTTCCGAACCAGCTTTCAGGGATAGCTCCCTCCGGAGGGAACACACCTTACTCATACCAGTGGCAGAGTTCAATGGATAACATCACATTCACGGATATTATAGGGGCTACCAGTTTGAACTTTCAACCCGACCAATTGCCCCAATCTACCTGGTACCGTCTGAATCAGATCTCTTCTAACGATTGTGGAACCTTGTCTACCAATACGGTCGCCATTACGGTTTATCCGGAATTCCATGTTGGTTCAGTGTCGGCCGACCAGGGTATCTGTTACAACACTGTTCCTGCCCAGCTTGTCGGAACGGCACCAACCGGTGGAAACCCTCCCTACAGCTACCAGTGGCAATACTCCACCGATAACCTTTCGTTTGCAGATATCGCCGGGGCTACCGGCATAAACTATCAACCGGGTGCCTTAGTCCAGACTACCTGGTACCGCCTGAAGCAGACCTCTGCCGGCAGTTGTGGTATGATGACAACTGACCCGGTTAAAGTAACGGTTTACCAAACTTTTGTCGTGGGCTCAATCTCAACCGATCAAATCATCTGTTACAATACCACTCCGGCACAGCTGATAGGAGTGGCTCCGTCAGGGGGGAATATGCCATACGCATACCAGTGGCAGATCTCTAACGATAACCTAGCGTTTTCAGATATCAGCGGAGCCATCAGCATGAACTACCAGCCTGGCCCACTAACCCAAACTATTTATTACCGTCTGAAGCAGACTTCATCCAGCGGTTGCGGAACCGAAATGACCAACACGGTCTCCATCACAGTTTACCCCGAGTTCCAGGTTGGGTCGATCTCGGCGAATCAGAATATCTGTTACAACACCGTCCCCGGAAGGCTTTTCGGTGTTGCACCAACAGGCGGCAGCGCTCCATATACCTATAAATGGCAGAGTTCCACCGATGGAATTACATTTAAGGATGTCTCCGGGGCTCCCAACCTGAGCTACCAGCCCGGTGCCCTTACTACAACAACCTGGTTCCGTCAGCTGCAGACTTCAGCCAATGGGTGCGGAACACGGATAACAGATACAGTCATCATCGCGGTTTTACCGGAATTCATGGCCGGGTCAATATCAGCAGACCAGGTTATTGCCTACAACACAACCCCTGCACAACTCAATGGAATTGCACCTGCGGGTGGTATCCTGCCATACACGTACCAGTGGCTGAGTTCAACCGATAATATCACATTCTCGGATATCACAGGTGCAACCAGTATTAACTACCAACCGGGTGATCTCACCGAGACTATTTATTATAAGCTTGAACAAACCTCATACAATGGATGTGGTTCAGTGCTGACAAATGATGTAACCATTACTGTCAATCCGCCGGTACCTGCGACCGTAGACCTGGAAAATGTTACTGTCACCAACGGTGA
>CALCGJ010000207.1 GCA_937900965.1 uncultured Bacteroidota bacterium
GAAATTCAAAAATTGACCGACGAAAATATTGCTCAGATTCACAAACTTCTCGATGTTAAAGAGAAGGATATCATGACGGTATAATTCGCTGTCTGATTACGCAGGCAAACTTCATTCTGTTCCATCCTCCGGTTCTCTCCTAACAACCAATGGTTTATAACTTTCCGGAAAGCAACCCCCAGGCTATTCCATTGTCCTTTATTTTAGGACACTTAAACCATATCACCATGAAAACATCTTTACGGTTTTTAATTACCGCATGTTGCGGTCTGTATTTCGCGATGCTACTGACCACTGCCGTCAGTGCCCAAAAACCTACATGTACCTTTTCAATGATAGAATTAGCCTGTCTGGAGCAGCACGTCAAAGTGACATTTACAGGCAGTATGCCTGAAGGTGCCATATACGACTGGGATTTTGACGGTGCGGTTATCCTTGAAGGATCCGGTCAGGGACCTCATTGGATCAAATGGCTGACCACAGGGGAGAAACATGTTTCGGTGATTGTTATACATGCAGGAGATACGTGTAGCTTCACCCGGGCCATTCTGGTCATTGAACATCCATCCCTGTTTCACATGACCGGAGGTGGGAGTTATCCGGCCGGGGGAGTTGGTGTACATGTGGGTTTGAGTGGCTCGCAATGGGATGTAATCTATAAACTCAGAAGAGACGGGACCTATGTCGGGATTGATAAGGTCGGGACATCAGGCCCGATTGATTTCGGACTGCAAACCGAACCGGGAACCTATGATTGCGTGGCAAAGGTTGATGGCGGTGAATGTGCACAGGAAATGGAAGGAGTAGCTATAGTTACAATTTCAGGTGGAGCTGTTTATCAGCACATCTGCATGGTTACTTTTGATACCACAGCACAAAAAAACATGGTAATCTGGAATAAAATTGAAAGTAATCATGTCTCTCATTTCAATGTGTACAGGGAAACATACCAGAATAACCACTATGAAAAAATCGCGGAGGTCCCATACAATCAGTTGAGTGTTTTTCTGGACCAAACAGCAGATCCTCTGGTGAAATCGAACAAATACAAACTTTCGGTAACAGATACTACGGGAAACGAATTTGAAAAGTCTCCACACCACAAAACAGTTCATCTGAATATTAATCCGGGGATATATGGGTTTAACCTGATCTGGAATCACTACGAGGGATTTGAGTTCCTGACCTATAAGATTCACCGGAAACCAGGTACAGATATCTGGGAGGTGCTCGATTCGGTAGCCAGCAATGTCGATTCCTATACTGATATGTATACGACATCCGGTCTGGTTACTTACTATATTGAGGTAATAAGACCCGAACACTGCAATCCAGGCAAAAGTGCCGGCTATTCATCTGTCATCTCCAATTTTGCAACAGCTGCTCCACTTGGAGTAGAGGAGGATGAACTTTCAGGCATCCTGATTTATCCTAATCCTGCAAATGAAAGGCTGTTTCTTTCTGTGCCGGGAGAAGGAAAGAATCAATTCTCCCTGCAAATATATCGTCCTGATGGCCGAAAAGTATATGAAGCATTGGTAAGTAATGGCAGCACTGAGGTTGACGTAACCGGGTTCATTTCTGGCCTCTATATCCTGAAACTCAATGGCAATACGACATTCATTGTCAAGAAATTCTTTAAGAATTAATCTGTGTTCCATTTTTCAATAGACTACTATCTCGTCAATGAAAATCCAGCATTTTTCTCCTTTACCTTCGTGCCAGTCGGGACAGTTGCCCCGGGAGAAAGCCTTTACCTTGATAAACCGTGCTTTGGCATCTATTGGATAGGCATTCGAGAATGGCTGAATAAGAACCCCTTCTGCTGTTTCAGGAAGCGGGCTGCGCTTTTCATAGATCGAATGCCATTTTTTCCCGTTGGAAGAGAGGGAGAACTCCACAATCGACGGGGCAAAGATCCAGCTGCGGTTGTTTTGCAAAAATGTGGCTGAAACTGATCTGACAGGCATCTCTTTCCCCATGTCGATGATCACTTCAACATCACTGCCCAGAAATCCCTGCCAGTGTCCATCACGGTGATTGGTGTTGCCCCTAAGCCCGTCAGTAAGAGAACTGATCCCTGATGACGGATAACGGACGGAATAAGATTCCAGATACGCGACAGGTTTCCCGATCGCATGGTGGAAAATGACTGGCATCTCGCTTGCTTTTTCCTTCAGCTTTCCATCAATAAACAATCCGGCTTTTATGTAAGCGTTGGCAAAGAGATCAAATGGCTCTGTATAAAGGGAAGATTCTGTTGTAGGATCATCTCCATTCGTAGTATACCGGATAGGAATTCCCGGTTGTTCAGAGGAGAGAACAACCTGTATTTTATTGGCTTTCGGATTGTAATGAGTATGGATGGCGACGTTGAATGAGCCTTTTGAGTAGTTCACACCCATATATTCCAGTCGCTTGAACTGGGCATCCATCCGTTGTCTGAAATCATCCCAATTTCGGAGTTTGGCTGGCGACCAGTCTATCTCTGCGATAGCGATCATCCGTGGAACAGCCATGTATTCGGCATGTTCCGGAGTAGGGATGTACTCAGTCCAAACATTCCCCTGAGCGCCCAGGATGTGCTTCCCCTCTTCTGCTGTGAGCTCTTCAGGAATTGGTTCAAATGAGTAGACCTTCTTTAATGTTGTGAATCCACCGATAGCAACCGGCTCAAATTCCGGATTCGCCTGGTAGTAGTCAAAGTAACAATGTGATGTAGGAGTCATGATCACATCGTGTCCTTCCCTGGCAGCGGCAATACCACCCTCTACACCTCGCCACGACATTACTGTGGCGTCAGGTGCCAGGCCACCTTCCAGGATTTCATCCCAGCCAATCATCTTCTTCCCCCTGGAGTTGATAAACTTCTCCATCCGTTTAATGAAATAGCTTTGCAACTCTTTCTCATCCTTCAATCCTTCATCTTTCATCCGTTGCTGGCATTTCGGGCAATCTTCCCAGCGTGTCTTTGTTGCCTCATCGCCTCCCACGTGAATATATTCAGATGGGAAAAGCTCCATCACTTCTGTCAAAACATCTTCAAGAAAGGTGAAAACAGAGTCGTTTCCGGCACAGAAAATATCCTCGTTTGGCCAATAACTGCCGGGCGGAACAGTAAATGGTCCTCCAGTACAGGAGAGATGAGGATAGGCAGCAAGGACTTCGACAGTATGGGCTGGCATTTCGATTTCGGGGATGACAGTGATGTATCGTTGAGCAGCATATTGGACTATCTCACGGATGTCATCCTGAGTGTAAAACCCTCCGTATTTGCCCTTTATTCCGGGTTGTTGGGCCGAACGTTCCCGCCATGGAAGATTCTCCTGGTTGCTCCGCCATGCGCTGATCTCAGTCAGTTTCGGATATTTTTTGATCTCGATCCGCCACCCGTTATCATCGGTGAGGTGCCAGTGAAAAATGTTCATCTTATACATCGCCAGAAGATCAATATATTTCATGATGAACTCTTTTGGAAAGAAGTGCCGTGATACGTCCAGGTGCATCCCCCGGTAAGGAAACCGTGGTTCATCTTTGATTTCGGTACAGGGAACTTCCCAGGTTTTTCCCTCTTCCGGCCTGGAGATATCGCACACATTAGGTGGAAGCAGTTGGAGCAGAGTCTGCATTCCATAAAAAAGACCGGCACCCGAGTTTCCTGTCAGTAGAATGCCGTTCGGAGAAACATTGAGACGGTACCCTTCTGTAGGCATTTTCTCTTTGTTTCTGGAATATGCAAAAACGACCGAACTGCCGTCATTTGTTTCATCCAATAGTGGTTGTACATGTAGAATTGGTCCTCCGGCAATACGTAGCTGCTCGGCAAAAAGGATCGCTACATTTTTCAGGTCAATATCACGCTCAGCCACAAGGAGCATGGTTTGACCAGTTATCCGGAAAGTCCCATCCTTCATTTTGACGGAAACTGGTTTCGGAACTATAGTGAGTTGTGGCTCCTGATCATTATTAGCAAAAACAATGATTGAAACAAGAAAAATTGCGATAAAAAGAGTTAAACGGGAAACAGTTTTCATAAAGGTTTTAGTTTAAAAAGAAGCTACAAAGTTACAGATTTCACAATTGCCGCGTCACTATCTGCTTCGCTCTGCTCACAGCTTCGGCCCCTCGCAATGACATTACTCACAAATCCACAAACTCACTAGTTCACCAGTTCACTAACAATCTCTCTCATTGTATCAAATTCCTTCTCCATACTTTCAAGAAGTTTGAACTGTGATCTGGCTCGTTGAAGGTTGTGTCCCGGGAACCCGACTTTGTAATATGTGTCTCCGTTGATATGGTCAGTAAAAAACCGTAATCCGATGATAAACGTCATAAATTTTGCAGAAAAGGCCAGGTGGTCAATTTCATTCCTGGTCAATCCACGGCCAGCCTCGCCAAGGAATCCTTTAGCATAGGCAGCAAATAACTCCATATTGATTCCAACATTGTCAAGGTTTACCTCATCTTCGGCGCCGGTGTTTGCCCCTGTACGGATAGCATCCCCAAAATCATAGAGAACAGTACCGGGCATCACGGTGTCAAGATCAACAATACAGATCGCTTTATCCTCAGCATTGAAAAGGATGTTGTTGAATTTGGTGTCGTTATGTGTAACCCGCACCGGAAGTTGACCACTCTCCACCAATCGCTTGATAGTGTGCATCTCTTGCGCATGATCCCTGATAAAAGCGATTTCACGAATCACCGTACAGACGCGATTCATCGCGTCTCCCTTCACGGCCTCCTCAAATTGCTCCAGCCTCCATGTGATGTCGTGGAACCTGGGAATGGTGATTGTCAGCTTTGCCGGATCAACTCCTGCTGTCATAGCCTGAAACCTGCCAAAGGCTCTTCCCCCTTCCCGGGCCAGGTCAGCACTCTCGATCCGGTCGTAGCTACAGCTTCCGGGAATATGAAAATACATCCTCCAGAAATTACCGTCAGGATCACTGTAGAAGAGTTGTCCGTCACGGGTTGGAATGATTTCAAGAACCTGCAGAAATATATCACAGGGGTGAGTCTGGGGCCTATCTTTTGTGTTTAAAGAGGGGCGGGTTTGGCCGGGATTGGAAGAGGGGCGGGTTTGG
>CALCGJ010000208.1 GCA_937900965.1 uncultured Bacteroidota bacterium
GTTTGAAAAACGGCTCTTACTATTTTCGGTTTGCCCCAATGTTAGGTGGAGCCGTCGTGTCTGCTGTTGTTCCTAAGGATAGAACCGTTAATTACCTCAATTTCAGTTTGAATAATGAAGGTTCAATTCAGCACCTCCAGCCTCAGAAAGATACCTGGGATCTATTATTTACACAGTATACCACGCTGTTATTTACCGATTTGGGCGAAGCATATCCCTACCTGGTGACAGGTGTTCTGATCAACCGCAATGGTGTTGAGGTGGCAACGGATACGTTGAATAATTTTGCTGATATCACGTTTGATATGGCTCAGCAAATGATTTACTCCTCTAACCTCGATGCCATTGGTTACGATTGGAAATACTACAACTTCGAAGCCGGAAGTTATACGGTTACACTGGGACTCAGCTACATCGTAAAAAACCGCAACGGATACCTCTACAAGCTCAGGTTTGTCGGGTTCTATAACGATCTGGGACAGAAGGGATACCCTGCCATTGAGTACCAACAGCTTTAATCAGGTTCAAGGTTCAAGGTGATTCGATTTTATTCACCACTCACCAGTTCACCAGTTCACCAGTTCACCAGTTCGCCAGTTCACCAGATCACCAGTTCACCAGTTCACCAGTTCACCAGTTCACAAGTTCACCATTTAATCATTATCGTCTGCTTCAACTCCGGATGCAAACTAAGCGCCACCGGGCAGGTGGATGTGATGTGCTCGATCACCCGTTTATGCTGATCTGTGTAATCCTTTCCGTGAAAATCGAGATGCACGGCTACTTCTCCTATCCGGCGGGGATTATCGGCCATAATCTTGGTGACCTCCCAGGTGAGACCCTCCAGGTCGAAACCGTGAGTTCTTGCTGATATCCCCATGATCGTAACCATGCAACTCCCAAGAGCAGTGGCAACGAGATCAGTTGGAGAGAAATACTCTCCTTTGCCCTGGTTATCAGTGGGTGCATCGGAAGTAAGTTGAGTCCCTGACTGAAGATGAGTGGCTTCTGTACGAAGCGAACCCAGGTATTTACTTGATACTGTTGGCATATATGTAATCATTTCTGTCAAAGATACCTAATTACCGGTCAAGAATCATCACCTCATAACCCTCTTTCTTCAATTGATCCACAGTTCCCTCATCGGGCATGAAAGGATAAGCAGAACAGTTGATGTAAAACATGGTTTCAATCGGCTTCTGCGCATTGAAAATTACCAGGGGTTTCTGACTTGCCGGTATCTTCAGTGATTTGATCTCCCTGACCCACGCCGGGGACCTGTCGTGGTTCGTGAATAACTTCGTACGTTCAACAGTTTGCCATAGGGGTAAGAAGAAGAGCAGGAAAATGAGGATCAGAGGAATAAACCGGTATTTGAACCGTTTCCGGCAGATCCAGAGGTATTGGAAAAAGAGAGCTGTTATCAGAAAAATCGGTGGCGCTATAAATAGAGTATAACCCTGCATTTTTGTCTTGACGAATGAGAAAAACACCAATGGGATAAGAATCCATATCACAAGAGCATACCGTTTATAATTACGAGGTTTTTTAAGGGTTTTATAAATATACCAAATCACAGCGACTAGAGCGATAGGCCCGTATTTAATTTGGAGATGGTCAACATGATAATAGAATGGGAGATTGAGATGGTTGAGTGGTTCGGTAATATGAAGGAAATTATAAGCGTATTCCCATTTTGCTTCAGCAGGAAAATTCAGGATGACATATACTTGCCAGGGGAGAGCAACTGCAGACGCATAGATGAAGCAAAGCATGAGAATCCTAAGAATCTTACCCATTTTGAATCTTCCGGAGTCAATCAGAAGCATAAAAAAGATTGGGAATACAATCAGAGCCGGAAGCCATTTCGATAAAACAGCCAGGCCGATACAAATTCCTGTGAGAAGGTTAAAAACCTGTTTCTGAGTTCTGATAAATTGGATGGAAAAATAAATGGAGAACAGGATAAAACACAAAAAGAAGATATCGATATGATCTGTTGCATCCCTGCCTCCTGTTAACTCAATGATGAATCCATGAATTGAGAATAGGAAAGCAGCAATGAAAGCAGTTTTCTTTGAATAAAGATATTCCCCGATCCTGAATATTACCAGGATCCCCAGGCTGGATATCAGGATTGATGGGATGCGAAGAGTGATCTCATGTATTCCGAATACTTTCATGCTTAAGGCCATTGACCACAAAGGGAAAGGCTGCTTATGAAGCCATATATGATTGGAAAACCAGTCTTTATAATCAAATGGTAAGACCGGGTTCTCATACAAGGTTGGAAGGAAAGGATGATTCATCAGGTTCTTGGCAACGAGAGCATGAAAGCGTTCATCCCAGGGGTGAAGAAACAGATCGGTGGCAACAAAGATTCTCAGAAGAAGTCCACACACCACCAGCAGCGCAATAGCCATTCCGAATTGTTGACGATTCATGCTTCTCCACGCGAAGAAATAGCCGATAAGACACAGGAAAGAAGTCAGGATGCCAAATTGGAGATTTATCATTTGTAATGGAACCAGTCAACAAAAATAGGAAAGGTATGGGAATTCTGTACTTTTGTACCTATGTTTGATGCAGCACCAGATCCACCCCTCACTTTTTTGAAGAACCAGCCAAATTTTCGCGATATTGGCGGGATCCCAACCATGGAAGGGAAGGTTGTGAGAACCGGGCTTCTATTTCGCAGCGGAGATCTTTCAAAGCTTTCTGAAGAAGATATCCGTATAATAGAGGAAATTGGCATCCGGATGACGGTTGATTTTCGTTCCGACAGGGAATTGATTAATTACCCTACACCCCGGATTTCAACGGTGGAGGAGAGCAAAAGGATTACGATTATTGATTCGGCGAGGGATACAGCTGAACGCATGCTGTCAGAGAATGATGCAAATGGATTGGAGACAATACTGGTCAAGGATTACAGGCGCATGGTAAGGGATCACCAGGATGATTTCCGTGAATTTTTTCAGGTTCTGACATCTACAGATAAACTTCCGTTGGTGTACCATTGTGCTGCCGGAAAAGACCGAACGGGATTGGCCACCTACCTCTTGCTGATTGCCCTGGGTGTTTCTGAAGTTGATGCCCGGAAAGATTATATGCTTTCCAACCAGTTTCTCAAACCAGTGTTTGAAAAGATTATCCGAAAAGTGATAGAGGCCGGGAATCCCAACGGACAAATTATTCGTCCTTTGATGGAGGTCAGGAGTGAGTACCTGGATGCGGCGTTAGAGGAGATTGATAACCAGTTTAAAACTGTGGACCGTTTCCTGACAGATGTACTTCAGGTTGATCGTATTAGGTTGAAGGACAAATACCTGGAATAGGTGATGAAACTGCAATTATTTGTCATTATTATTTTTCTCATTGGTGCCCTGATGCCTTCACTCAGGTCACAAACTAACACCACAACCATCCGTATCTCCTTCGTTGGCGACATCATGTGCCACACCTCTCAGCTGGAGAATGCCCGGATTGGTGTGGATAGTTTCGACTTCAATCCCTCATTTGCTGAAGTGAACCTTTGGCTTGCTGATGATGACCTGACCATTGGGAATTTCGAAACTGTTTGCGCCGGAGCTGAAAAGGGCTACATGGGTTATCCGGCGTTCAACACACCTGATGAGATTGTTAATGCACTGAAAAACAATGGGTTCGACTTTCTTGTAACTGCCAACAACCATTCGATGGATATGCATGAGAAAGGACTGCAACGCACGATCCGGGTGATCGATTCCATTGGATTGGGACATACAGGGACTTTCTCTTCCCAGGCTGATCATGATTCGGTCAGGGTGCTCGATTTGAAAGGTATTTCAGTTGCTATCCTGAACTACACCTATGGAACAAACGAGTTTTATCCCTGCACGAAGCATTCGTACATGCTGAACATTATTGATACAGCAACCATCCATCAGGATATTCTAAATGCCAGGCAAGCCGGCGCCGGGATTGTCATTGTCTTCTACCATACCGGACAGGAGATGTACAGTGATATAACCACATCGCAGGAAGCTATTATTGAGAAAACCATTGAGGCTGGTGCCGACATTGTGATTGGTAGTCATCCCCATGTGATCGGGACGACACGGTTTTTTAAAACCAGGGGTGGTACCCTTGACACCGGATTCGTGGCTACTTCAATGGGAAATTTCTTCTCCAACCAATACTGGAGATACACCGATGCCGGTGTGATCCTGCAGATAGAGTTGACAAAGGAACCAGGATCATTGTCATTGCATGCAGAGCAAAGCAGCGGCATCCGGATATCCGGTATCCGGTATCTCCCCACCTGGGTATATCGTAGCACAAATCCCGGTATGAATAAACATATCATCTATCCTGCTGAACAGGCTGCAACCGATACAACTCTCACCTGGCTTGATCTGACCTCCCGCAGGATGGCTCAGGAGGCATTTGACGATACCAGGCAGATGCTGACCGGGCCAGGAGTTACGCTTCT
>CALCGJ010000209.1 GCA_937900965.1 uncultured Bacteroidota bacterium
GCGATACCCTTGGTCACCTCGCAGGAAAATACCGAACCTCGGTGAAGGAGATCTGCGCTATGAACAAGATCAGTTCGAGAACAACGTTGAGGATTGGGAAGGTGCTCAGGGTTAAATGATGGCTGGATAACTGGATAACTAGATGACCGGATAACTGGATAACTGGATTGAGCTTGTTTTTACAATAAATGGCAATCCATGGCAATTTATGGCAATTTATGGCAATTATTTAGTTTATGACAATCATTTAGTTTATGGCAAAACCTAAATATAAAAAACGAAAATCCGATTTGATCCGGAAAGAGTCCCGTTTCCGGAAATTTCAGCCGTTACTGTTCATTCTTCCCCTTGTCTTCATCGCCTTTTATCCCTCCCTGAACAATGGTTTTACCAACTGGGACGATGAATCCCTGATCCTCAACAATCCGCTTATACGGAATCTGAGTATCGATAATATCGTAAAGATCTTCACTACATTTTATTTCGGGAACTTCCAGCCGTTGCATCTCTTCTCTTATGCGATTGAATACCAGCTCTGGGAGTTGAATCCTGTCGGGTACCATGCGTTCAGCCTGATCCTGTTTCTCATCACAACCACTCTTGTATACTATTTCATTTATCGGATCAGCGGAAAAAACAAGACTGTGGCCATCATTGCCACCCTGCTTTTCAGCATCAATCCCATGCGTGTGGAATCGGTTGCATGGGCAGCTGAACGGAAAGATATGCTCTATGTGCTTTTTTATGTGGCTGCGCTGATTGCATATGTAAACTACCTTACGAAGAGGGATGGGAGGGATGGGGGTCATGGAAGGGATGAAAAGGATGCCGGATACCGGATAAAATTTCTCTTTTATTCCTTTGTTTTCTTTGTCTTTGCTGTTTTTTCGAAGGTCATGGCTGTTTCACTGGTGGGGGCCATGGTGATGCTCGACTATTTTTATGCCCGGAAGATCACTCTCCGGCTGATCCTGGAGAAGATCCCGTTTGTCGCTCTCAGCATATTCCTGGGATTGGTGCAGATCAGGGCCACGGCTTCCACAGCAACGATCGATGTGAGCAGTCAGTTTAATTTTTTCGACCGAATCCTGATCGTATGCCGTAACCTGATGTTTTACCTCTATAAAATGATCGTACCGGTCAATCTCTCTGCATTCTACCCCTATCCGCCGAGGAGCAGCGAGATTCCCTGGCCAGTTGAATTTTATATCGCACCGCTGTTTGCTATCCTCCTCCTGGTACTTGTCATATGGTTGTTCCGGAAAAATCGCCTGGTGGTATTCTGCATTGGCTTTTCAGTCTCCGCACTGGCGCTGGTGTTGCAATACATTGCGATCGGGCCCACTATGTTCAACGAACGCTATTCCCTGATTCCGGCCATCGCTGTCTCATTTGGCCTGGCATCCGGCATCGGGTATCTGATAACAGGGTTCTCATCCTGGAAAAAGTACATCCTCGGGTTAACAGGAATCTATCTGCTGGTGATGATGTACCTGACCATGCTTCGTTGCGATGTATGGCAAAACAGCCTCACACTATGGGATGATGTATTGAAACAGTTTCCCCGGGTCTCCCTTGCTTTGAATAACAGAGGGGAATATTCCGGGAAAGTGCTGAATAAGATGCCAACAGCCATGGCAGATTTCAATGCATCCATCCGGTTCGATCCGAAGTTCGAGAAAGCCTACAGTAACCGGGGTATTGTATATGCCATGCAGGGAAAACAGGATTCTGCCCTGTCGGATTTTTCAACTGCCATCGAATTGAAAAGCGACTATTACGAAGCTCTTTTCAACCGTGGTCTGATCTATGCCATGCAGGAAAAGCCGGAGCTGGCAATCCCCGATTTTTCAAGATGTATCGGGTTACGGCCGGATGAAGCGATGCTCTATGCGAACCGCTCCCAGGCCTTTGCGAGGACCGGGAATTACGTAGAGGCTTTAAACGATATAGAGTTGGCCAGGAACCTGGGATTTCGGATAGATACAGCTTATTACCGGCAGTTAAAGCAGTTGGTTGCACAGTGACGGCACTCCGGATGTTGCCTTAACAGCAACAAAAAGTTTCACGCTAAGTCGCGAAGAAATACGCTAAGTGCGCAAAGCATATATATCCAACAATCTGGTTTTTGCGATCTTTGCGAAAATTTTTGTGTCTTTGCGAGAAAAAATATTTTCAAGATTAGCAAATGCAAAAGCAGGATATACAGGATTTTTTTGAAAGAACGGCCGGTTCCCGGGCGAAATGGAAAAAGCGAAACAGCTATTACCACAGGTCGCTGCAGAAATATTTTTCATTGATCATACCTGAACAAAGCCGTGTGATTGAGATCGGGTGCGGATTGGGGGATCTGCTGAATGCCGTGAAACCGGGTTATGGAGTCGGTATTGATTTTTCTCCAACCGTCATCGGGCAGGCCAAAAAAAAATATCCTGATCTGCAATTTTATGTGGAGGATGCAGAGGAGCTAAGGATCAGCGAAACCTTTGATTACATCATATTATCTGACCTGGCCGGTTGTCTTTGGGATATTCAGACCGCTTTCCGGAACATCCGAAAGATCTGTCACCCACAAACCCGGGTTGTGATATCCAATTTCAGCTTTTTCTGGGAGCCTTTGATGATCCTGGGAGAAAACCTGGGGCTGAAACTGAAACAACCCAGGCAAAACTGGCTTTCCACGGCTGATCTGGAAGCACTGTTATCACATGAAGAGTTTCAGCTGATTACCACTCAACGGAAGATCCTCCTCCCCCTGAACATTCCCGGTGTGAGCTGGTTTTGCAATAATTTTTTAGCCAACCTGCCACTGGTGAACCGTCTGAACCTGGTCAACCTCATCGTGGCGAGGCCCCTGGTTCCTGAACCTGCTGAATACAGTGTTTCGATCATCATTCCCGCACGGAACGAATTTGGAAATATAGAAAACGCCATCAAGCGGATTCCTATGTTTGGCAGTTTCCAGGAGATAATTTTTGTGGAAGGACACTCTTCTGATCAGACCTGGGAGGAGATGCTGAGGGTTCAGCAAACCTATCCTGAAAAAGAGATCAGGGCTTTACGTCAAACAGGGAAAGGGAAGGGGAATGCGGTGCGGGAGGGATTCGATATTGCACGGGGTGATATCCTGATGATCCTGGATGCAGATCTAACCACGCCACCAGAGGATATGGATAAGTTTTACCGGGCCCTGCAACAGAATAAAGGGGAGTTCATCAACGGATGCCGGCTGGTCTATCCGCTGGAGAAAGAGTCGATGCGTTCAC
>CALCGJ010000210.1 GCA_937900965.1 uncultured Bacteroidota bacterium
ACCACGATCTTTCCGGTCCAGGTTCCTTTCTGTCCCTGAACAGTCATGACATAAATCCCGTTTGGGATAGTTGGGAGCGAAATTGTCTTATCCAGTTTGTTGTACACTGTTACGGCATCTTCCGTATAAACCAGGGATCCCATGGTGTTGAAGATCTTCAGGCTGACCTGGTCCTGTTCTGATGCTGCCATACGTAGAATGAATGTCCCATTGTTGGGGTTTGGCAGCAGGGTGCATTGGAGCGAACCATTTTCAGTTGAGAGCCCGGTTGCAAAGTCGACCTGAATGTAGTCCGTTTTGGTTAGGGTGTTTACACCATATCCGTCACTTACCGTGAGGGTTACATCATATATCCCTGGGGTATTGTAAAATACTACAGGTTCTGCCTCTGTTGATGTTTCCGGTGTACCGCCTGGGAAAGACCAGTCATACGTAGACACGCCGCCGGTAGAGAAGTTATAGAAGCTTACACCCTCACCAACGTTAATTTCTGTTGGATACCCGGCAAAATTGGCCGCCAGTGCCGGAATATCGATACCGAAAAAGGTGAGATACTCGACCATCAGGTTCTGTTTGGTGGCAGGAAGTGTGCCATCAACCAGGCCACCGAATTCAAACGACTTCCCAATTGTTTTATAAATCCCTGCATCGTAGGCAACAGCATTACAATAGGATGGGTTTTGGTTTCTGAAGATCTGAAAGCCCGTCCCCTCATTGGTTATATGATCAATGAAGTTATTGTCACCATTATAATCAAATATCATGTCTTCTGTAAAGGCGCCATTTACTCCCTTGATCGTTCCTAAGTCGCCGCTTCCGTCAGTTATTCCCAGGATGCGGAACATCGGATGAACCGAAGTTTGCGGATCAAACTTCCAGGTATCACCACCTTCCATATAGGCTCTTCCCCCATTGTCAAGGAAGTTCTTCATCCGGGTACCTTCAGTCGTAGACAGGACATGTTTGTCCGGATAGATCCCCAGGCATACGAAGATGGAGGTATAATCTGTCATATCATCAGGCACAGACTGCATATAATCAGCTATCAGACCCAGTGAAGAAGCTGCATCAACCAGTGACTGTCCGGAATTCAAATTCCCATCCATGTCAATAACAAGGACCGGAGTTTTTCCGATAACCAGGTCGAAGGTTATAACCTGGGCCAAACCACGGTCAGCTGTAACCTCCATCATAAAGGGAGCCGTCTGTCCTTCAGGTGCATTAGGATCCACATTCACGGCAAATACCTGGGAACCGGATGCACCGCTTTGCAAGTCACCATAGTTCTTGAAATCAGATACAACTGACACGTACGGACTGATCGAAATCAGGTCGCCGGTCACATTGTAGGCATCTGAAGAGCCGTAGTTAATCAGAGTGATGTCGAGGTCAGCGGTCTCTCCCGGGTCAAGGCGTCCGTTGTTGTTTCCGGTTGGATCCACTACCTGGCAGTTCGACATGGTCAGGTTCGGCGCATGAGCTATGATACTGAAATTGGATATCCAGCTCGCTGTATCATCAGTTGAAGTCATCTCAAATTCGATGCTGGTTCCGTCGGAAATGTTGCTTGATACATGGAAGTAGTAGCCATCCTGGACCTCTTTACTTTCGCCTGGAAGAACCACACCGTAATTCTCCGTATCATCAGTTTGATTGATATACGGATTGGAAGTGAAAACCTCCACAACCAGATCGCTGGTTGCTTCTACACCCAGGTTCTTCAGCAAAACTGCAAGATAGATATCCTCACCGTAGTCAACCAGTTGGTCGTTGTTCCAGGCCTGATCGTTAACCGTGTTGCTGATGTACTGAATGTATGGTCCATTAGGTGTGATGATCTGGATGTCGACGATGTAAGGGATGTAGTTATAGGCCGTGACAACTAATCTGACAGTGTCTGTAGGAGAAGTCAGTGCAGGAAATGCAAGCACAACACTGCCGCCGGTAACTAGACTTGTAGCCAGCAGTTCTCCGTTCATAGAAGCGGTTGCTCGTGCGCCGTCAACATTACACGATACTGAGAGACTCGTAGAACCAACAAAAAGCGTTGGATCGTGCGAAACAATCATGGTTCCGGGATTATCGGTCCGTACAAATACGGTAGGATCGCCAAAAACGGTCCAGGTGTCTGTCATGTCGTTGCCACCACCACCATACGTATCATTCATTTTGAAGCAGCCATTGATGGAGAGGCCGGCAAAGGTGCGTTTGATATTACCCGAATAGGTCTCAACCAGAAGATCCACCATCTCATCCTGACCCTCCATCGGAGGGTTCCAGCTCTGGTTAATGGTAGAACCGAAGAAAGCGATAGCTCCTGTAGGTTCTCCATTGTCCGTGGCACGTAGCCACGCTTCAGCAAAACAGGTAATATTCTGAAAGTTTCCGTTTACACAGGCAACCGACCAGATGAAAGGAAGTTTATCCGTGTTGGTCAGGTTGTTCACGTTGTTATTGTTGAATCCGGATGTGCTCCAGGCAGTATTGCTTCCGTGGCCGGTATACAGGATCAAACTAGCACCATCATTCACTCCGGTAGCAACAGCAGCGGCAGATGGATTTCCGGGAGCGTCATTCCCCCCCTGTGAGCCGTCAAAATATTCCGGGTTCCACGTATAGGTATAGCCAAGGCAATCGGTCTGCATGTTCCGGATATGCTGGTAGTCATATTCTCCGTCATCGCCGGGACCCTGATCTGAAGCGATGCCAATCACAGAGGTATACCAATCATCCGTAAGCAGTTGCGGATCCATTTCGTAATTGATCGTCCTGGTTACCTGTGTCTCAACATGGGCTACATTTTCTGCTGAAAACCGGCCGATAAACAGCTCCTGGTAGTGGTCGTTCCCGAGAATATATCCGTATGCATTGTCGGAGGGTCCCCCCAGTCCTCCTCCTGTATTTGTCGGGATTTGTGGACCATCGCCAACCAGCAGCACATAACTAAGTCCATTTGTATTGTAATAGTTGGCGATAAAGCTTTTAATCAATGTAGCTGTGGATCCGATGGTTGAGACATCCACTATCTCTACCGGGAAGCCGATTGATGTTTTCCAGTCGGCATAAGGCTGAATGGCATCCATGAATGGGCCATGACTGATGATGAGGAGGTTCCCGTACTCTTCAAGCGGTGTGTATGTAATGGCATCAAAGTTCATAAACTCTTTAGAATAGATTTGGGCCCACTCCTCTTCAATCCTGATCTCACTATCCTTCCTGATCAACGGGTTGATTCCATTTTCATTTTCCTGTACAAGTTCAACCGTTACCTCATGATAGACCCGCAGGATTTTCGTTACCGGGTTATACTGGAAGGGTGAAACAATGATGGTTTGTCCCCTGAGGTCCCTTACAATAAAGGGGTCGCGGGTTGAAACCAGGCTTGCAGGATAAAACCTGTCGTTCATATAACCATCACCATAGGTATATGGCACGGTAGCCGGATCGACTGTTCGAAGCAGGTTTCCTTTAGAAGGAGCGATCTCCATATCCGGAAAATCGGTGAAGCTTGAAGCAATAACCTGTGCACTCATGCCCGCAAGGTCTGGGATAATCAGGGTTGATGTCAGTTTTGGCAGGTCAGGTGCTCCGGCTTCCAGGATTGGTGTTCCCTCTTCGACAGAAGGGATGAATGCCACTCCCCTGGATGTCTCCACCTGATTCAGGTAAAACCCTCCGAGTATAAACGTAACAGTCGATTTATCAATTGTAGAATTGACCAGGGTTGTTTTAGCCGGGACGGGGTTTCCGGATTTAATCTTCACCCAGTTTGCACTCATACCGGAAAAACTGATCGCCAGTACCAGGATAATCGTAAAAATGTTTCTCATAGTGGTTTTGGTTGTATTTATTTGGTCAGTTTATATTGTCTGAATTTGGTTTTATCTTGTTAAGATGATTTTCCTCACAACAGTAAATGAGTCTGTCTGAATCCTGCAGAAATAGATCCCGGGCTTCATCTCCCCACTCTCCAGCACAAGGCTGTATTTCCCGGCAGACACCTGGCTCTTCTCCTCTAAAATCCGTATCACCCGTCCAAATGCATCAGTAAGGATCACCTGTAACCCCGAAACCCCAGGCAGCATAAATGAGATATTAAGCCTGTCGGTAAAAGGATTGGGGTAGATAGTCACCAGTCTCTCTGCATCAGCCTGATCAATTGCGGTGACATAATAAGCGATGTTGTTGGAAGGTGCCGATTCACAACCTGTAACCTGGTCTGTGACAGTCACATAATAATCTCCGGAGAGTGCTGGTTGATACGTAACCTGGGTTGCTCCGGGGATGAGAGCTCCGTTATAATACCACTGGTTCCCGTCAGTTACACTCGATTCCAGCATGTCACCATTCAATGAGGCAACGGGAGCATCGGGGACTGGAAGTACAGTGACTTCAACAGGAGCGGATGAAAGTGTTGTACTTCCATCATTTACGGTAACGGTATAGGTGATATTGGCATCCGGTGTGCAGGATGGAAATTGGCTTGTCGGATCATCCAGGTACATTGCGGGTTCCCAGAGATAAGTGTAGGTACCGGTGCCCCCTGAAGGAATGACTGAAAGGTGACTCGCAGATCCCAGGCAAACTGAAGAGGGAAATGCATTGGCCATCAGTGTTAGTGGTCCTCCGACACATCTCAAAAGGGCAGCCCAGCCTGAATAGGTTTCGGAATAGTCGGAATGGAATTTGAACGTAAGCGAGCCGTCGGCAGCGGTCGATTCAACCGTGCCAGGGGAATCATCTCCGCAGAAACTTCCGATGACGGGCGAGCTGATACTGTTCCCGTTGTAAATAGTCAGGTAATCGTAGTTGCAATTGGCCTGCGGTTCCACATCAAACTCAGTAAATTCGGCCTCCATGGATGCGCCTGTGGCACCCGGAGTGAAGGTCATGGTAAAATCCTCATTGTTGCTGTAATTCTGGGCTGCGTTCCCCGAATCAAAGAACTTCGCATTGCATGAGGTCATCGTTCCGTTTTGCATTACGTAAACAGGAGCCACACCTATCTCAAGTTCAAACCCCTTTTGAGCTGAATATTGATTCTGCTGCCCTGCCGTTTCACTATAGTCGAGGCCGACTATGGTTCCAACCGGGGTTATTCCATTGGTAATCACCGAAAAATCGACATTGAGTATGGTGTCAACCGGAAGGATCCCGATAAGGTAACTGGGATTGTTTACGATTATGTATGGTGCGGATGACAACTGGATCGTCAGGCTGCCAATACCATTCCCCACATCTGCATGTCCGCTGTTTTTTGTAGCAATCGAAAGGATGGCATTTTCGCCCGGATCAAGAACACCATTGTTGTTACCCCCGGGGAGAGGGTCAGTAACTGTGATGGCGTCTATCGTGAGTACAGGGGCATTCAATGTAAGTGGCAATGTGGAGGTCCAGCTCTCCAATCCATCGCTGAAGAGGACATCACAGACTACCTTATGCTGATCATCCACAAAATTGTTGATTGTCAATGCAAAAGCATCCGCACAGATTACAGTACCACCTGCAGCAACCGAATCAATCACGCAGAAGTTGTCCGTTACAACAACATTTGTGTCGGTGGTGTTGAGTGTGGCTGATACATTATAGGCAGTCATGACTCCGATGTTGCTGACCTCTACATCAAGTGTGATGGTTTCACTGAAGTCGCTTTTGTTGTTGTTATTCCCACCAATCGAATCGTTCACCGCAAACGAGTTGATGGCGAGGTATGGTCCGGTAGCCGGAATCACCGGGATGGAATCTATAAGAGGCTTAAAGTTTTGTTTTGTGATAACAATGTCAAGGAATCCCGGATCGGAAAGAGCATCAAATGTCAGCGTAGCATCACCGGCATCATCCGCGCAGGCTGCGGCGATAAATGTATCTCCATTTTTCGACAAACCAATGTAAGCGTAAGGTTCTGTGGAAACATCAAGTGAGGTTGAACCAACCAACAGACCATCAGGGTAAATCGCGGTTATTGGTTGTGGAATAGACATATAGACCATCAGGGAGGGATCGCCCATCAGGTGGTATATTTCCCAATAGTAGGTTTTCTGGTTGTTGCCGGTGTTTGATTGCTGTACGGCAAGATTTCCACCCACAACCATCTGTCCTTGTGTTACGTACCAATCGGCTATGGCCTCCCCATGATCGTGGAAAGTGACATCGTAGGCTCCCAGGTGGGCAGGGTTGTAGGATGGATTGACTGAAACAGCTTCAAAACCAACCCCCCACCAGTAATCTTCATCCCAATAGGTGTTGTTGGTTCCGCCAATATACCCTAAAGCTCCTTTGTTAGCAGCCCGCAACACCTCCTCAGCGAAACATGTGGTACTGAACCTGCTGCTGAGACAGCAATTGCCAACCATCAGGCAATATTTCTGATCATTCTGCAGGTTGGGGATGTCGGAAATTTTAAAAGAGGGATCAGCCCATCCATTTTCGCTGCAATGTGCCGTATAGTTGGCATAAGCAACCCCATCGGAGACATTTTGTTTGACCAGGGTCGAATAATTGCCTCCGGGAGGTTCAGGCTGAAGGTAAGTGTGTGACAAAATGCCATGCATTGAGTTGAAGTAATTGGTTGTTCCGTAATTGATCTGACCGTTGCCATGCAAGGGTCCGAATGTGGCATCGGCACCAGCTGCCATCATTACTTCCCCCAAATAGGATTCGTCGGGGAAAAGGTACTGTTCATACTCCAGTGTTTTGTCAATCTGTGGTTGTAGTTGAGTAAGATTGTTTGCAGAAAAACGTCCATAGTAGCATTCAGGAATTTTATCTCCGGTATATTCAAAATAGTACAAATCTGTAGGATGGCTCCCGGTTGTCCCGCTGAATGCGGGTATCTGGGCAACATCACCCACAATCAGGACAAAGCTCTGGGGCTCGTAGCCGGTTGGCGGGGTGTTGTAAAAATTCTGCAGGTAATTTTTAATAGAAGTGGTGGTAGTTCCTACGGCAGGGTCGCTGGTATAGGCCTCCACAACGTTGAATCCTTTCTGTGTTTTCCAGTCGATAAAAGGTTGCAACGCGTCTTCAAACATTTCATCAGAGACAATGATGTAAGTAACCGGTGCCATCGTTATCAGCTCATCTGAGAGGGGTTTGTAGTTCGCCAGCTGACCGTATGCCTTCTCGAAGAATGGGGAGTAGAGCTCTTGTTTCCTCGAAATACTTGCCTGCTCACTTCCGTTGGTGAAGGAGATTGTAGCTTCGATGGTATGATATATGCGCAGGATTCCGGTAACCGGATTGTATTGAACGGGAGCGATATTGAGGCTTCCAAGCGTCACAGCACGCATGGTGCCTGCATCAGATACCGAGACCAGCGGTGCTCCCAGGAATTCATTCAGCATGTATGTCTCCCGGTTGATCACGAAAGGGATCTCTTCAGGGTTTGTTATTGCTTTACTAACGGAAGCCTGCTGAGGAATAATCTGTAAACTGATCCCCAGTGCTGACATTGTATAGTCTGTGTATTCTGCATGGGTCACAAGGATCTCCGGTGTGGCATGCATAGGGATCTCAACCAGGGTGCCGGATACCGGTAGTTTGGGATCACCAACACCACTACTGTAGCTATATCCATGGATATACAACTCGGTAAATTCTCCCAGTTTTGTTTGAACATCCCGGAATAACATGGACGAGATGTCGCTGGTAAAAGTTAGTTCCTGGTAATTGTTTACATTGATGCGAAGTTCAGTTTTCGCGATGGGAAGCTGGATCTCTCCGGCCATCAGGATGGCAGGTACACTTAGCAATAGAATAACAACGGTAACCCGCGTGAGTAAAGATTTTATCATTCTGAAATGTTTTGTGAATTATTACACAGGGCCAAATTTAGCAAAATCAAGCAATTAATTAACTATCAAAATAACATTTATTAACTATGTCAGGTTTATAAGTCAGATCGTTAGTCTGGCTTTACCATTGATGTATTGAGTTTTCGGATGTTATGCACTGGATACCAGGCTGCAAGATACCCTATCAACATCACGGTAATAAAGACAAGCAAGAAGTCGAGGGGTTGCATTTGCACGGGGTAGCTGTCAACAACGAATGTGCTGTTAGGACCACCCATCCGGATCAAGCCGTAGGTCTGCTGAATCCAGCATACAACTCCTCCCAGGATCATCCCCGAAAGCGCTCCTGTAATTGAGATCAGCATTCCTTCGGTCATAAAAATTCGTTTGATAAGCTTCATGGTAGCACCCATACTTTGCAGTACTGCAATATCTTTCTTCTTATCAAGGATCAGCATCGAGAGTGAGCCCACCACGTTAAACGTAGCGAGCAACAGGATAAATGTCAGGATCAGAAAGATGGCATATTTTTCCGATTTCATGATGTTATAGAGAAGCTCCTGTTGCTGAAACCTGTTTTTCACCGTGAATTTCTCCCCTACAGCTGCTTCAATCTGTTGCTGGATCTTTCTTTGATCTGTTCCATCTGCCAGTTTTATCTCTATGGATGTGATCTCATTATTATAATCCAGAAGTTTTCTGACAAAGCGGATAGGCATCAGGGCATATTTTATATCGAACTCCTGCTGAATGGAGAAGAATCCGGTGGGAAAGATAATTTCCTGACTGAATGCCTGATCAAGAGCACCGCCGATGTTTCCGGTACGTGTTGGGACGAAGACTGTAATGGGGTTGAGATAATCGCCCAGATTGGCATTCAGATAATAAGCCACCCCATAGCCAAGGACGGTAAAATCATGTTCCCCGCTTTCAAGCAGGAACCTCCCTTCAGCCATCATTGTATCGACTCCTGTCATCCGCTGATAATCAGCACCAACCCCTTTTAGCGTAACGATTGCCTGCTTATCCTTATACTTCATAAGCGCATTTTCCTCGAGCACCTCCGTGAGGTATAGCACACCAGGGATCTCTCTCAGAAGGTCCTGAGGGATATCAGTGGCAGGGAAACCCTTACCTTCCCGGATGGTAATCTGCATATCAGGATTAAACGAATTGAAGAGGGAGACCACCAGCTGTTCAAACCCGTTGAAAACCGAGAGTACGACAATCAGTGCCATAGTTCCTATGGTTACCCCCGCCACAGAGATTGCCGAAATGATGTTGATCACATTGTGCGACTTCCTGGATTTGAAGTACCGGCGGGCTATGTAGAAGGAGAAGTTCAAGATTCAAGATTCAAGATTCAAGGTTCGAGGTTCAAGGGTCGAGGGTCAAGGGTCAAGGCTAATTACGAATTCAAATAGGATATACAATATTGTTAGGATATTCTGCATCTCACCACCTCACAATCTCACCACCTCACCATTTCACCATCTCACCATTTCACCATCTCACTATCTAACTACTTCCAGGCTCGTACAATCAAACCTGTCCCGGTTTTATGTATCAGCCACAGGTCCAGCGTGTTGCAAATCAATGCAAAAGGAAATGTGAGCAAGTAGTAGAACGGGAGTATTATGAAAAACAGTTTACTGGCATTAAGCATCTTGATCGGGTATTTCATAGACAGTTTCCAACCCAGCTGACCAGGTTTCCCATAGGTATATTGCACTTCGCTCTTTCCAAATCCGGCACACTTCAGTTTTTCCCGGATATCATGAATGCCGTATCCATCCCTGACATGTTCGTCAATGAACGACTCCTCTTCATCATGGTCGTGCACATCAGATCCACCCTGGTCAGATGGAGTTGATATCAGGACCAATCCACCGGGCTTCAGGGATTGGTAAAAGTTTCTGAACACAGCCTCATCTTCCAAAATGTGTTCCATCACGTCAACAGAGAGTATCAGGTCGTACGAGTCAGTTTTGGTGTAGGTAGTCAAGTCGGCCAAAGAAAAATGCACGTTTGTTTTTCCTATTGAACCAAAAAACCGATTGCAGTCTTCGATCTGTTCCTCTTTAACATCCACGGCTTCAATTTGAAAGCTGGGATTCATCCGGGAGAGGAAGTAGCTGTATTGACCGAACCCGGATCCGGCGTCAAGGATCCGCGATCCGGGATCCTGGATATATCCTTCTGCCAACTGCTGACTGCCAACTGCCAACTGGTTTCTTTTCCAATCTTTCAAGGCTTTTTTAACATGCCACGTACGCAGCAAAAGAATATCCAGCAAGCGATAAAAGAGGATCCGCAACCAGGGCGTTTTGTTGAAGATTGTTCCGAGGGATCGTTTTACAGGATCGTATTGCATATTTTTCGTTTTGTAGAGACGGGGCATGCCCCGTCTGTACGGGGGCATGTAGAGACGGGGCATGCCCCGTCTGTACAGGAAATCGCATGCCCCGTCTGTACATCAGGGATTATCATTAGGGTCGTGCAATAGGTTATCAATATTCTCAATGTAATCGAGGGAATCGTCTCCGATGAAATGTAGTGCGGGTATCACCCGAAGCTGATGTCTGGTGCGCTGAGCAAGGAGGTGGCGAATCTCTCGTACATGATGGTGGATCCTCTCCATCAGTACCTCTTTATCTTTTGTAGCAAAGAGGCTGAGGTAGACTTTGGCCACAGAGAGATCCTTTGTTACATAGACCTTGGTGACTGTGATTATAGCCCCGTTGAACTTGTCCCTGCTTAGCTGCTGGAAGAGGATTCCGAGATCTTTTTGGATGAGTCTTGCAATTTTTTGCTGACGTGTAGATTCCATAACGCAAAGTTACGTTATGTTGTTGAGTTATCCATCAATTATTCTAACTTTGCGATAATGAAAAGCCTTGGCAAGATCTTTCGCTACTTAAGAAATTACTGGCTGTTTGCTTCATTGAACGCCCTTTTCAACATCCTCTCAATCCTCTTTTCCCTTGTCTCATTTGCACTGTTCATTCCCATCCTCCAGATGCTGTTCAAAACAGCGGAGATTCCTGAAACGGCCGGTCCGCTGATCTGGACCAATATGGACTCCCTGCGAGAGAACTTTTACCACTTCTTCGGCCAGATGATTCGTAATTTCGGGGAGGATGAGGTGCTGGTCTACATTGGACTTTCGATTATTGTACTCTTCTTCTTCCGGAATTTATTCCGTTACCTGGCGATGTTTTTTCTGGCGGTGGCCAGGAATGGTGTTGTGAAAGACTTACGTAACGACCTGTATCAAAAGATCCTGATCCTCCCCCTGGGGTATTATTCTGAACAGCGTAAAGGGGATATCATTTCACGGATGACTTCCGATGTTCAGGAGGTAGAACATTCTATCATGAGTTCATTGGAGATGATCTTCCGTGATCCGGTGCAGATCATCGCTTTCGTGGTTACACTCTTTATCATCAGTCCCCAACTGACCATCTTTGTCATGGTACTTCTCCCTGTTAGCGGCCTTATGATCGGTCGGATTGGGAAAAGCCTGAAACGTACATCCGCAAAAGGACAGAAAAAGATGGGAGAACTTCTTGCCGTAATAGAAGAGACCATTTCCGGACTGCGGATCATCAAAGCTTTCAGTGCCATAACTTTCGCCGATAACCGGTTCAAAGAGACCAACCGGAGCTTCTTCCGGATCATGGTAAGACTCTACCGGAAACGGGATCTTGCCTCTCCGTTGAGTGAATTCCTTAGTGCAGTAGTGCTAACCATCCTGTTGTGGTATGGAGGAAGGCTGGTGCTGGCTCCTGAACACAGCCTGGATGCCGCAGTTTTTCTTGTTTATATAACAATCTTCTCACAGGTGATCCCTCCTGCAAAGTCTATCACAACGGCTTACTATAACATCCAGAAAGGAGCTGCTTCAATGGACCGCATCAACCACGTACTCAACGAGCCCGAAATCATAGTACAAAAGGATAATGCAATTCCCAAGAAGGAGTTTCTGGAACGAATTGAATATGTTGATGTTTCATTTCGCTACGCTGCCGAACCGGTGCTTAACCACATCAACCTGGTGATAGAAAAGGGTAAAACGATTGCGGTAGTGGGACCTTCCGGCGGTGGAAAATCGACCCTTGTGGATCTCCTTCCCCGGTTCTATGACATCCCGGAAGGAGAACTTCGCATCGACGGAATCCCAATCCGCGACATGGTTATCGATGACCTGCGGGGGATGATGGGAATTGTATCACAGGAGACCATTCTGTTCAACGATTCTGTTTTCAATAACATCGCATTCGGGATGGAGAACATGAGTGAGGAGGAGGTGATCTCAGCTGCCAAAGTAGCCAATGCACATGAATTCATCATCCGGATGCCAGATGGCTATTACACCAATATCGGTGATCGTGGAATCAAACTCTCGGGTGGCCAGCGCCAGCGACTGAGCATTGCCCGGGCTGTCTTAAAAAACCCCCCGATCCTTATCCTTGATGAAGCTACCTCTGCTCTCGACACCGAATCAGAACGTCTGGTTCAGCAAGCCTTGGAGAACCTGATGAAAAACCGCACCTCCATTGTGATCGCTCACCGCCTTTCTACCATCCAGCATGCACACGAGATCATTGTCCTGCAAAACGGGACCCTGGTGGAGCGTGGCCCTCATACTGAGCTAATTGAATGGAACGGGGTTTACAAGAAGTTGTATGAGTTGCAAACGTTTGTTTAGTAACAAGTAGCGAAATAGCGAGATAGCGAAATAGCGAAATAGCGAGATAGCGAGATAGTGAGTCGTAAGTGATATATGTTGCTACTGTACTTTTTACAATTCGATCATCTTTATCAGTACGCGGTCCATCTTTTTCTTCAGGAGTGAATTCCGGCAGGTATAATTATTTACAAGGATAGCGAAAACGATCTTTCGCCCCGAAACGGTAGAGGCATATCCGGTCAGGGTTTTGATGGCTGCAAGGGTGCCGGTTTTAGCCCGGATCTTGCCCTGGGCAATGGTTCCTTTCAGGGTATTACGCATAGTTCCTGATACCCCGGCAAGTGGAAGTGAGCTGTAGAAGGTACCAAAGGTCGGCGCTGTTGTTTCGTATAACAGGATATCAACTAGCTGACGGGCTGTCAAAAAATTATCGTAACGGCGACCGGCGCCATCGGCCAGGTGAACACCTGTCATGTCGATTCCTTTTGATTCCCAGAATTCAAGAACCGCTTTTTCTCCGGTGGCATAGGAGTGGTAATCATAAACGGCCTTTCCGATTTTCCCCAAAAACCTATTAGCCAGTGCATTATGACTTTGAAGATTACATCTGGTGACATCCTTTTTAACGTTATCTCCCAGGATCTCCAATGCCGCTCCTGTAACCAAAATTTTCAGTACGGAAGCCGGAATCAGAAGTTGGTTCGGATGAAATTCAGCCAGGATCACCGGTTTATCTTCCGAATCGTCGATGATCAAATAGCTGGTAGTACTGGAATCAATGCATCGGGCCGAAAGGAAATCGGCAAGTTCCTGAAGCAGGGGCATTAAGGCAATGGAATCAGTTTCGGCCTGCTTGACAGAGTCCCACCAGTTTACCGCAACCCGCTGGGTTTCGGTTTCGTGACAGGAATAATTTGTCAGAAAGAGGGCTATGACTGAACTAAGAAGGAATAATCGACGAAACATTTGATTATTTAGATATATGGAACAGGGGCAAAAATAAAAAAACGTAATTTCGTTCAGTGAAGTATCAGAGAAAATTAGTTAACAATTGGAGGCAACTTTTCACCAAATCTGATTGTCTTGACTTGTAGCACCTAAATCTTATTCAGACCATGGCCTTTTCTACCTTCAAACCTTTTTTATCCATAATCGCTGGTTTGACAATCTTCCACTCAATCCCGGTATTCTCACAATATCTTCCGGATCAGGTACGATTTTACTCTCCTGATCCCGCCCAAAGGGCTTTCGACTCCCTTACAGCCTCCCGCATTCCGGTCCTTACCTACTCAATGGATTCCTTTACAGAAACGCTTCCCGACTCACTCGACAACTCATACTATATCTGGTTCCCCGGGATCCTCGATCAGGACGGGTATTTTTCCTGCCAGCAATACTGCGCCTCAGCATATACTTTCGGTTATGAGATGAACCGGCTTCGCAACGTAGATGGCCATAACCTTGAAAACAAATACGCTCCGCACTACATGTGGCATTTCTTCAACCAGGGAGCACAATACATCGGTGTCAATTTCCTGCATACTTTTCACGCCATGATGGAGCAGGGGCATATGTCCAATGCCGATTACGGCGACGACCTGGAGCAAATGGAAAAAGGGTGGATCACCGGTTATGAAAAGTATTACCGGGCCATGAAAAACCGGATCAGAAACGTATACTCCATTCCTATCAATTCTGCCGAAGGGATCCAGGCGGTAAAACAGTATCTTTTTGATCACCTCGATGGATCATCTACAGGAGGAATTGCCTGCTTTACTGCCTCCAGCCCATCAAGTGTTGGTGGTGCCATATATTCATTACCTGATCAAACTCCTGAGGCTGGCAAGGATGTTCTGATCAACTGGCTCCCCTATCCAACTCATGGGATGACAATTGTAGGATATCACGACTCCATCCGTTACGATCTGAATCAGGATGGTCAGTTTACAAATGATATCGACATCACCGGAGATGGTATTGTGGATGCCCGCGACTGGGAGATTGGCGGCTTCAGGCTGGCTAATTCTTACGGACAAGGGTGGAGCGACGAGGGTTACTTTTATGTACTCTATCACGCAATGGCATCAAACTTTGAAGAGGGAGGTGTGTGGAACAACTGCGTCTATATCGTAGACCCCGATCCCGACTATTCCCCTCTCCTGACCCTGAAGATACACCTTGAGCATAACCAGCGTGACCAGGTGAACATTATGGCCGGAGTTAGCCAGGACATGGGGGACGATTTTCCCGACTATGTGATTCAGCCTCCAATATTTACTAATCAGGGAGGTCCATATTACATGCAGGGATTTGATTCTCTCCCTGAACAGAAAAACATTGAGTTTGGATTGGATGTAACCCCACTGATGAGTTATCTGGAGCCCGGGGTCCCGGCTAAATTCTTCCTTATTATTGAGGAACGTGACCCTTCAAATCAGGGACAGGGAGTAGTGCATGAAGCATCTTTCATCCATTATGGCAGTACTGTGAGTAGTTTCCCATGCAGTTCTCAGGGTGCATCCATCAGACATAACGGAACCACCATTCTTTCTGCTACGGGAATCGTGAACTACGATTCTCCCGTGATCCTTAATGAGGAGTTACCTCCCTTCTCCTCTTCCGGAAGCTGCTCCGTACAATTCCAGGCTGAGGATGGAGAGGCTCCCTATTCCTGGATTCACAATCAGCCATACATAAAAAAGAGAGGCGGCGCTGCTTACACTCCATTTAGTGACCAGCAACTTTCTCCACAAAGCACTAATAAACCATATGCTGCTGTTGCATTACCCTTTGCGTTTCCCTTTTTCGGCAGCTCTTACGACACCGTTTTTGTGAATGCCTATGGCATGGTTCAATTTTTGGAAAAACACCTCCCCTATCCATACTTGTGCAGCGCAACGGATATGCTTGACTATATTGCTGCCATTACTCCTTGTTTTTCATGGGATTATGTTATACGACAAGCTGATGGCGACGGGATGTGGATGAGCTCATCGCCCGATTCAGTAAGGTTTCGCTGGAAACTTTCACTTCTTGGGAAAGAGGCACAAACCAATGTTGAGTTTGGTGTCACGCTATTCCCCGATGGAAAAGCAACTTTCTGTTACGGACCAGTTCAAGTGGAGACAAACAGTCTGCTTACATGGTGTGGGATCTCATCAGGAGACAAATACAACACCCTTGTTACTCCCATCTTCGACCTGAATGCTGAAGCTGCAAACTCAAGTACCTGGATACCCCCAATAACACCTGCAACAGTTTCATTAACACCTGAAGGACTGTTAACTATAACAGGTGCTGACAGTAGCATGATTTATGATTTGCCTGTAAGGGTTACCGATATGCAGGGAATCAGTACCGATAAAAATTTCCAGCTCTCTGCCGCTTTGGCTATCCGGCATAAATTAACCAGTAACTCAGGGTATCTGCAGTACGGAGAGCCTGTAACTCTGGATGTTGAAATCACCAATATCACACCAAATCAACTCGGCGAAGTCTCTTTGCAATTTTTCTGTGAGATGCCGGATTTGATGATTACTGACAGTTTAGCTTCAACAGGAACACTGACACCAGGTCAGTATGTAGACCTGGCTGGAGCGTTTACATGTATCCTGCAATCCAATTTTCCCGATCAGACCTCGTTGCCCTGCCGGATTGTAGCAATATCAGACAGTGAAATCTGGGAGTATTGTTTTTCTCTTCAGGTATCTGCGATCAACCTACTGGTAACCGGGATAGAGGTGCAGGATGGTGTGAATGCATTACTGGAAGCAGGAGAGACTGCAGACATTGTATTCATTCTGTCTAACATCGGAAGTCTTCCCGCTGAAGACCTTATGCTCACTCTCTCAACCGGTGATGAGTTCTTCGAGATTCTATCATCTGCAACTCTTGCTATCGGGACTATTGGGCAGAAAGCGGTGCATGATGCCCTGTTTACAGTAAGAGCTTCAAGGACTACACCACCCGGGCATCTGGTCGACATGGAGTTATTGATTACCAATGGAGCTGGTCTCGAAATCGTTCATTCTTGTTCGCTTTCCACGGGAACCCGTCCCGTTGCTCTGATCAATCTTACCAACACAACAACCTCGGTTCCCCTGATGGAGAGTCTGATGGACAGCCTGTTGGTTGGATATGATCTATACACCTCCTTTCCTGAGAATTTGAGTAACTACCCGGCAGCCTTTATCATCCTCGGCACCGGTTATCCCGGGTCATACACTCTCTCAACTGAAGAGACAATGGCCCTGATCAACTACCTGAACAACGGGGGTAATGTTTATATGGAAAGTTATGCCGCCTGGTATTACGGGGCGGGTAAATTACTGGAAGAGGTATTTATGTTCACTACTGATCGTGTTAACTCTTACAGTTTCCAGGATATGGCAGGTTTAACCGGCACTTTTACAGAAGGGATGGATTACCAGTACCTCGGAACAGTTCCATATGCCATTTTCGAGGTTGTTCCAAAAGGAGAAGGATTTGCACTTATGAACAACAAGGGGGATCCGCCGAGGTGCCTTGAATTTGGCTATGCCGGGGAGCATTACAAAACCATCGGCACATACAAGGAGTTCGGACAACTTGTTGATTCGGATCCTCCATCCCAAAAAGCGATTCTCTTCAAGCACTACCTTGAGTTTCTGGAAGTAAACATCGATGGTCCTTTCCCTTTTTTCCATGCCGACACCACACATCTTTGCCAGTGGCACTCCATTCAATTCAACGACAACTCCTTCGATAATGTCAACTCATGGCAGTGGGAGTTTCCCGGAGGGACACCCTCCTCATCTGAAGAACAGAATCCTGTGATTCAGTACCATACTCCCGGAGTTTTTGATGTATTCCTGACTATTTCCGATGGTTTGAACTCCCAAAGCATGCATAAGAAGAGGTATATCCACATCAATGTATGTGCAGCCGTTGATGAGAATCAGTCACCTTCTGACGAGATCCGTATTTTTCCAAATCCAGCCGGGGATAAAGCCTATATTGTGTTTCCGGAAACCCTGGAGGGTACGATTATAATCGATCTCTTTGATCTTCGTGGAATTATCGTCAACCGCACTTCCCTATCCGTTTGCCCTGGCAATGGCCAGCACCCACTGAACATTTCAGGGTTGCCGGCTGGAATCTATCTCGTGAGGGTTACCGGAGAGAAGACAATTTATTCGAAGAAGCTGGTGATCTACTAATTTGGCACCTTTAATACCCTTCACACACCTCTATCAGCTTCTCAACCCCCCGGGTATCTCCCATGAACGGGCAGTGACGTTTTTCGCGACTCTCAAAGTAAAGGCCGGTTTGATTTTCAACCTCACCGGATGTAGCCAGCCAAACCGGCGTATCAGCGCCCTGTTCCGGTGTCTCACTTCCTCCGTACCCAAGGTCGCTGGACACCTTTGAGACCACATCACCAGGATGGCATGCATTTACCGTGATCCTGTCACTTTTCAGCTTTACAGCGTACCCTGCAGAAAGCATACGGTTTGCCTGTTTTGATTGCCTGTAGGCTTCATCGTTGTCGTAGTATCTGGTTTTAAACTCAAGATCATTGAAATTTAATCCGCCGGCCCAATAACTTGCTACATTCACAATACGGGCATCCTTCTGCTCTTTCATATGAGGCGATAGGTACCGAATCATCCGGTAATACCCCAGTACATTGGTCGCCCATTGCATTTCGATGCCGTCAGGTGTTTCAGTGCGTGCACGCGGACAGGTGGCGGCATTATTTACCAGCACCTGCAGGGATCCTTCCCAGGCATCACTGAATTCACGGATCGCTTTTTCGCTCGAAAGGTCAACAGCAGCGTAACCCAGCTGGGCATCAGGTAGTGTCTTATGCAGGTCAGTGACAGTTTGTTGAAGTTTCAATTCATCCCGGCCAACCAGGATTACTTCCATTCCGTATTCAGCAATTCCTTTGACGATTGCTTTACCGATGGCACCGTATGCTCCTGTAACGATTGCTTTTCTGAACATATTTGATTGTATTTGGTCATGAAGTTATGATGTGATGAAGGAGATAAGGTAATTTGCGATTTAAGAAATCTGGTATCTGGCAACCAGTTATCCAGTAATCTAGTTATCCAGTAATCCAGTAATCCAGCTTCTAGGATACAGATACTATTGCCTTCACAGCAGTAATGATGCCTTTTGCATCAAAACCGCAATCATGGTATAGTTCTTCGATTGAGCCCTGACCAACAAACTGATCGGGGATACCCAGTCGTTTAACTTTGACTACATAGTCATGTTCACTGATAAACTCAAGCACCGCACTCCCCAGTCCGCCTACTATTGTCCCATCTTCCACCGTGATTATCTTGTTAAACTTTTTCAGGATGGTATGCAATAAATCCTCATCGAGGGGTTTGAGGAAACGCATATCGAAATGACCCGCCTCAATTCCTTCCTTTTCCAGTTCTTTACAAGCTTTTACCACTTCATTCCCGATTGGACCAATAGAGAGAATTGCCAACTCATTCCCATCGCGGATCATCCTCCCGGTGCCAGGTTTAATAGCCCGGAAATCAGTTTTCCATTTTGGCATTACACCTCTGCCCCTGGGATAACGGATTGAAAATGGCCCCGTTCCATCCAGTTGTGCTGTATACATCATATTGCGCAATTCCTCTTCATTCATAGGTGATGCAACGATCATATTGGGTACGCAACGCATATAAGCAAGATCAAAGGCTCCATGGTGGGTAGGCCCGTCCTCTCCCACCAAACCACCCCGGTCAAGACAAAAAACGACGTGCAGTTTCTGCAGGGCAACATCATGGATTACCTGATCGTAGGCCCGCTGCATAAAGGTACTGTAGACATTGCAAAAGGGTATGTATCCTTCTGTAGCCAATCCTGCCGAAAAGGTGACCGCATGCTGTTCCGCGATTCCTACATCAAAGGCACGATCGGGCATTTTGTTCATCATAATATTCAATGAACACCCGGTCGACATAGCCGGAGTAATCCCGACAATCCGGGGGTTTTGTTCTGCCAGCTCGATGATGGTCCTTCCGAAGACAGTCTGGAATTTCGGGGCCTGATCATGACATTTATCCTCTTTGATGGCGCCAGTGTTTCTGTCGAAAACTCCCGGAGCATGATAACCAATCTGGTCTTTTTCGGCATGTTCAAATCCTTTTCCCTTGATTGTGCTAAGATGCAGCAGTTTGGGACCCTTTATCACCTTGAGGTCTGATAAAAGTTTGACCAGACGGATTACATCGTTCCCGTCGACAGGTCCGAAATAGCGAAAATTGAAAGCTTCAAAGAGGTTGCTGCGAATGAGGATGGATGATTTCACGGCATTCCCCAACTGCTTGACAACAGCGCGGGAGTTTTTCCCATATTTAGTGCCGCCACCCATGAGAAACCAGATCTTATCCCGGAGTTTGTTATAGGTCCGGCTAGTAACAATATCTGCCAGGTAATCTTTAATAGCTCCTACATTCTTATCAATAGCTATCTGGTTATCGTTGAGAATAACCAAAAGATTTGCATTAGACACACCAGCGTTATTGAGCGCTTCCATAGCCATACCTCCTGTCATCGCTCCATCCCCGATCACGGCTACCTGATGCTGGTTGGAATTCCCGCTGAGTTTTGCTGCCACACCCATGCCGAGAGCTGCCGAAATGGAGGTGGAGGAGTGCCCGACACCAAACGCATCATATTCACTTTCCGATATCTTCGGAAACCCACTTATCCCTTTATACTTCCGGATGGTATTGAAGAGTCCTTTCCTTCCTGTAAGTATTTTATGTGCATAGGCCTGATGTCCAACGTCCCAGATTACCTTGTCGTTAGGGGTATCGAACACATAATGAAGGGCAACCGCCAGCTCAACGGTCCCAAGGCTCGCCCCCAGATGACCCTGGTTAACAGATATCACATCAATGATCAGGGAACGAATCTCCTCACACAATTGCGGAAGTTCCTCAACAGACAGTTTCTTGAGATCTTCTGGTGTATCAATATTGGCTAATAAAGGACCGATGTTCGGCGTCATTAAATAGGTTTTGAGGGAGACAAAGTTATTAAAAAAAGGAATGCAGGAATGTAGGAATGTAGGAATGCAGGAATGCAGGAATGCAGGAATTTAGGAATGAATGCAAGCATCAAAATAATCGGAGATTGTATTAAAGCATCCCTAATTCTAATTTTGCTTCATCCGTGAGTTTGTCCATGTCCCAGGGTGGTTCAAAGGTCAATTCTACCTTCACCTCCCCAATGCCTTCAATTAGTTTGATCTCATTCATCACCATTACGGGCATATCCTCGGCAACAGGGCAATTGGGTGTTGTGAGAGTCATCAGGACATCCACGTTAAAGTTATCATCGATCTTCAGGTCATAGATCAATCCAAGATCATAGATATTAACCGGGATCTCGGGATCGAAAACCATGCGAAGCGCAGATATTACTTTGTTTTCTTTTTGGAATTTTATCAGGTCCATCGGGGACTCTTTCTGCAAAATTAACCATTTTACCGACGATTTCCGGCATCTCATCGAAAGGTGTGTTGGCCCTCTTATCGATTCCGGTTATCTTCGTGCCTCAAACCAAAACTAAAACCAATGACTGAGCAAGTAAAAAAATTATACAGGTCTGCAAAAAACAGAGTACTTGGAGGTGTTTGCGGGGGACTGGGAGATTACCTGAACGTAGACCCGGTCCTGTTACGGGTTCTCTGGGCTGTCTTTTTCTTTTTTGGCGGGATGGGGCTTTTAGCCTATATTATCGCCTGGATCATTATGCCTGAGGAACCGGCGGACCAGTAGGGGCGGGTTCCAAACCCGCCCATATGGTTGCACGGGCGGGTTTGGAACCCGCCCTTACAAAGATATGGGTAGGTCAGTGGTTATCGTTACTGATATTTCGTCTGAAAAACCACCGCGTATAGCTTCATCTGCTTGATCATGGAGTTGAGTCCGTTGGATCGGGTTGGCGAAAGGTGTTCCCTAAGGCCAATGTGGTCGATAAAAGACAGGTCTGCGTTGATGATATCTCCGGGTGATTGATCCGATAAAACCCGGATCAGCAGGTTCACGATCCCCTTGGTGATGATGGCATCGCTATCGGCAGAGTAAAACGCTTTCCCTTCTCTGTACTCGGCAAACAGCCATACCTGCGACTGACAACCCGAGATTAGGTATTGATCCGTTTTGTATTTCGGGTCAATTACAGGGAGTGATTTCCCAAGGTCAATGAGGTAGTTGTATTTATCCATCCAATCGTCAAACAGAGAAAATTCAGAGACGATTTCGGCTTCAATTTCAGGAATGGTCATAGACAAGGGCACTTTAAGTTGCAAATATACAATTTTCGCGATACGATGTTTTATCTTACCCCTAAATCCCAGTTTGCTTCGAGTCTGCTTCTCCCGAGTATGCGGGATCGCAGATTCGGCTCGCAAGGGGACTTACTTCCCCTTTAGGGGGGCGGGGGGGGCCTTCGTAATTTCGAACAGGTGGAATCCCCAACCGGGAAGATCAACATACAGACCGGTTTGACTCAGTTCAGTTCCATCCCGTTGATAGGCCTCATCATGGATCAGGTCCTGCAAGGAGAGTGTATATCCCTTTAAATCCTGAAGTGGAGGTCGGATACGGGATTGCCCCTGAAATGAAGCATAATTTACAATGGCCAGAACTAATTCATCCTGATAGGACCAGGTGAATGCAATGAAATTAATATAGGTTGGGTTGTCGTCCCAGGCAGGTAATGGCTCCACCAGGCACCAATCTCCTTCGTGAAAAAGAGGCCGGTTCAACACTTTCAGCAAATTTTTATAAAACGTATCAATTAGTGGATTGGGTGATTCATCAGGTCCACGTCCCAGGTGAGGAGAGACCTTTACCTTATGTCCCTGAAATTCTCCCCGGTGGAAGAACTTCAATCCGGGTGTCAGGAAAGTCAGAATTGCTGCAGCCTGATGGGCTTCCCAGGGGAAAACAGATGCCGCCCGCTGCTCATCATGATTCTCCAGGAACCTGGCCAGTTTCTCCTGATAATCCAAACTGGCTTTCAGGTGATCGCGTACAGGCGTGGCTTCACCTGTAAGCAAGCGGTCATATAACCGCTTATCGTAGGTATAGTCAAAACCCTGCTGTTGCATCTCATACCCCAGATCCCAGTATACTTCTCCCATCATCACAAAGCCGGGATTGTTCACTTTCACCCTGCGGTTTGCATCAGGCCAGAAAGGGTCGATCCCTATTCCCCAGGTTTGGTTGAAGACATCCGTAAGGAGCAACATTGCCATGTCACACCTCAGGCCATCACATTGGGTTGCAACATGCAGAAGTTGCTTTTTCATCGCCTCCTGGAGATGATGGTTCCCATAGTTCAGCTGGATAGTATCAGGCCATCCTGAAAAGTATGGATCTCGGCCATATGCCAGGATCAGTTCATCGTGGGTTCTGCGCACCCGGGCGAAGTTCTCCGGTGCACGATTGATATCTGCTTCAGCACCCCGGATGAAATAATCAGGATGATCCTGCACCCAGGGATGGTCTGGAGCCATGTGGTTGGGTACAAAATCGAGCATCAGTTTCATCCCGCGGGCGGCAATGCGTTTCCTGAAACGCTGCAAGGCTTCAGCTCCTCCGATGGCATCTGAAGCTTCATATCCTTTGATGGCAAAACCCGACCCGACGATGTCCTGCTCTTCCAGATCGATGAGGGTCTCTTCAAATTCTCTTCTCCAAATAGGATTTGTTCTGGAGATCTGTCTTCCCGCTTCCCCTGTTTGCCAAACGCTGAGAAGGTAAATCCAATCGAAGCCTGCATTCGACCAGCCGGTTATCTTTTCATCAGGGATATCGTCCAATGTGGCCCGACGATTGATCCTGCGACTTATTTCGTTCAGGAAAACCCGGGTATTGACCTGAAAAAGTATTGGATTTTTCTGCTTCATTATTCATATTTTCAATCCACCTCATCCCCCAACCCCTTCTCCTCAATGAGAAGGGGAGTTATTCCCTCTCCTTGAGGAGAGGGCAGGGTGAGGTGGTCTAGCTCAGCATCTCCTTCGCCTTCTCCACCGCCTCCACCAATCTGTCGATCTCCTCTTTTGTATTATAGAAGGCAAACGATGCACGGATAGTTCCGGGAATTTTCAGGTACTCCATCAGTGGCATGGCACAGTGGTGACCGGTACGAACGGCTACCCCCATTTTATCGATGATCATACCGGCATCATAGGGGTGAACATTATGAAGAAGAAATGAGATCAGGCTGGCTTTATGCGGAGAGGTTCCGTATATCTTAAGACCCTCTATTCCCAGAAGCCGTTGTGTGGCATAGTCCAGAAGCTCCTTCTCGTAGACTTCAATCTGATCCATCCCTGTTTCATGGATATAACGGATCGCTGCATGAAGTCCCAACACCCCTTCTACATTGGGTGTTCCGGCTTCAAACTTAAAGGGGAGTTCGTTAAAGGTGGTATGTGTAAAAAAGACATCTTTTATCATCTCCCCTCCCATCTGGTAAGGTGGCATCTCTTCCAGCCACTTTTCTTTTCCGTACAGCACACCAATTCCCATCGGAGCATACATCTTGTGCCCGCTGAAACAGTAAAAATCGGGATCCAGATCCTGTACGTCAACCGTCATATGGGCTACTCCCTGAGCACCGTCAATCAAAACCGGGATGTTACTCAGATGAGCAAGTGCAATAATCTCTTTCACCGGGTTGATTGTTCCAAGCACGTTGGAGATGTGCGTGATTGCAACAAGTCGCGTTTTTTCGGTAATCAACTCCCGAAATGCAGGAATATCGAGAGAACAGTCTTCGAGCAGCGGGATGAACCTCAGGGTGGCTTTCCGCTCCAGGCACATTTGCTGCCAGGGGACAAAATTGGAGTGATGTTCCATTACCGAAGTGATCACTTCATCTCCCTCCGCAATAAATTTTTTCCCGAACGAATCTGCAACGAGGTTTACAGCTTCAGTGGTTCCTCGTGTAAATATAATTTCATGAGCATGTTTTGCATGAATAAAATCACGTATCGCACATCGCGCATCCTCATAAGCTTCTGTCGCCTTCACACTCAGGAAATGAACTCCCCGGTGAATGTTACAGTTCTCTTTCTCATAATAATCAGTGATCGCCCGGATAACCTGTTTCGGCTTCTGGGTGGTAGCAGCATTATCGAAATAGACAAGAGGCTTGTTATAGACCTTTGTAGATAGAATGGGGAAGTCTGATCTAACTTTCGATTGCCATTTATTGCCATCTATTGCCATGGATTGCCATTTAT
>CALCGJ010000211.1 GCA_937900965.1 uncultured Bacteroidota bacterium
GGTTGATGGTATGGTGTCGTGCGGGATTACGAAGCGATTTCCTATCAGTTTACACTAACTTTTTTCACGAGCCACAAACCTTCGCAACACGCTGAAACCCGCATGCACTATACTATAATGTTACCTGCTGCCCTTTTTTCTGTATTTTATAGTTTTTATAATTGAAATTTAAATGACAAAGATTCTTCGAAATACCAATACGATCCTTATTGTTCATACTGGTGCTTAACCTTAAATAAAAAAATAAGTAGCCAACCTATTTAACTAACTGCATCGGAGGGTTTTTCCATGAACCATCTAAAGCACCTTCTTTCGGCCAGTACAATCTTAAAACCGCCATAAAGGGCCCCTTTGGTGCCGGTAACCAGTTCGACTCTTTGTCTTTTCCCGGAGAAACGTTCTGGATATAAAATGTAATTCCACCGTCATTATCGCGTTTAAATTCGGGTAACATGGGAGAGTTAACCAAGTAACGATTAATTGGATTGTCTACCAACAGACTCGATGGTAATTCATACATTGTTAATGACCAGAATGCGTTGACCGGAGGTAATTCATCGGCATTAAAGTGAAGGGTGTAATTGTTGCCGGCACCATTCAATTGTTGACCTGTAGCATCCAGGCTATAAAACGGATACATGGCTTCCTGTTTCGAATTTCCAAAAATTCCCAGTACAGCAGCACCCATACGATAGAGATAATTGTTGTTCAGGTATTCACGTGTCCCAAATACATCTCCCGAAGTCACTTTTCCTTCATCTACTTGTTGTTTGAATTTTGCAAAATCCTGTGTCCAGGCTTCATGGATACCTTCTTTCATTGCAGCAATCACTTCTGGTGATAATTGGGTTGTGTCAATTGTATTACCGGCACCAATTCCGATCTTGGCAAACCTTGCCATCAGTTCTTTTTCGCTTGGAACTGTTGGGCAAAACTGAAGAAGGAAGTTTAAAACATTGAAAGTCCCGATTGACTTTTTTTCTAAGTCGGAAGAAAGTGGTGGTATAATAGCAAAAGACTCAAAGGATTTATTTTTCAATTCGGGAGTAAGTTGCGTTTGATAATCAATAGACTTGGGATTTTCAGGAGCAGTAGTGCCTAAATATGAAGAAAGTGGTTGCAAAACATAACCGGCCTGGATTTTTTTAACATTGTCAAGGTCATCCTTATTTAAAAGTTGCGTCCTTCCAATAACTACAATAAATTCTGTTTCAGCACGAAATACTTTCGTGATACCTTCTGGTATTTCTCCTTTCCAGTTTGGCCCGGCAATCATGAAAACCCCGCCATCATTACCAGTTGTCCTACTGCCAATGTAATCGAAATTGTGCGTATAGAGATCTACAAGTTGGAAGCTGAAATAACGGTTTTCCTCAATTTTAGGAACTGTCAGCAACATGGGTTCCGTGCGCAGATCCAAACCTGCCATCGAATAAGGTGTATCCGAATTAGGTGTTTGTACAGCCTTATCCTGCGGAGTAAACACGTGTGCCATATTTACCAATGTATTCGGGAGGCCTTTGTATTCCGGATTAGTTTTATCGATGAAATATGCATATTCAATGCGGTAGGCATCCACCATTGGATAAGCATAAATGTATGCTTCTTTAGCAATTGCTTTTACTGAGTCGATGGATAATGTTGCCAAAGAATCGCTTGTTTTTTTTGATTGATTTCCGGTGCATGCAGTTAGCGATAAAACTCCAATTGCAATCATCATTGATGTAATTTGATTTTTCATGTATTATCTATTATAAATTGTGAATGTATAAATTATTCTTGTTTTGAGGGTTGCAGGTAACGTTTGGCTATGTACATATTGTTGTTATTTCTGCCTTGTTTTTAGGTTGAAATACACTTTTTGTTGAATTTATCTCGTAAAATCCGGAGATATCTTTAGAATTTGACCATTCTTTGTTTCCGGGAAGGAGGTTGAATTTATCTCTGAAATTTATAGGATAAACCCAGTCCGGTGATTTCATAGCCGGAAAATACGCAGCGGAAATAATCCTGTTCAAAATAGATACCATACCCCGACTTTTATAAAACAAACTTAATTATTTCTCGGATTATATCAAAATTGTTGTAATGTTTATTTTCATACATCCAACTTATCCATCGGATTTATAATCTGATTGAACCCTTTCGTCGTGATATGCGTATAAATCTCTGTCGTCTTGCTGCTTGCATGACCCATCAATGCCTGTATATATCGTAAATCAGTGCCATTCTCCAATAGATGAGTACCAAAACAATGACGTAATGTATGTGTAGTAACCGCTTTTTTTATACCTGCTCTCTGATAAGCCGCTGAAACAAGTGAGTTAACGCTGCTTTCACTATATTTGCCGCCTTTCACACCTTCAAATAGCCACTCTTTTGGCTTCTCTTTTTTGATGTACTCTCGAAGTACTGGTAACGCTTTCTTCGATAACAACGTGTACCGGTCTTTCTTCCCTTTCGATTGCCGCACAAACACCTGCATCCGCTTACTGTCAATGTCTTTGATCTGTAAATTCAGTACTTCACTTAATCGTAACCCCGATGAATAGGTGATCATGATGAGGGCTTTGTGCTTGATGTTCCTTACCAGTTTGATTACACGGCTAATCTCCTCTTCATTTAATACCAAAGGCAACTTTCGCTCTCTTCTTGGACGCTCAACGAGATATACCTTCCTTGGCCTTCCTAATACCCTCTCATAGTAAAATTTGATCGCATTAATCGATTGATTCTGATAAGAAGGAGATACCTTCCTTTCCATCACAAGGTATTGCAGAAACACAATAATCATTCTCTCATCAATCGTTTGTATCTCATGCTTGTGATAGTAATTGATAAATTCCTCAAACATACTGCAGTATGTTTTTATGGTATTACGACTATAGCGTAATTCCAAAAGCTTTCGGATGTATTCATCTGGACAACTGCGATAATTATCTATATCGTACCGAGATATACGCCTGACGTTTCCCTTTGCTTTTGGCTCTTCTTCATACAGAACTTCAAGGTTTTCAGCCTTTGCCGTTGACCGAATCTCTGCTAAAAATTTTTCTGAATAAGGAATCGTCCACCATTTATTCTTCCTGTCCCAATAAGGGAATGGGAGTTTCCGGATGAGATTACTCAATGCCGAACTGTAGGCAAAGATCAGTTTCAACCTGCCAGCCGCTGTCTTGATGATCAAGAGTTCATTTCGCTTAATGCTTCGCTTGGTTATGGCATTTGTCCAAACCTCAAAATCTTTATGTACAATAAGTTCATAAATTCTTTCCTTGAAATATTCCTTGATCAAATCTAAATTTCCCGGATAATTTGGCACTCTCCAACAAAATTGTTTGCCGTCCCAACGACTATACCTGATAGACCTGATGAAATGAATATCCAACTGATTCTTCGGTAATTTGATGATAATCGTCCTGGCCAGAATTTCGACACAAACACTGGGTATTTGATTTTTCGGTTCACTTTCCCCCTGATAAACAGTTTTCTTCTCTTCGGTTGCTACGATAATAGCCTTTTCTTTGTTTGGATACTCCACCCCCGGAAACAGTTGCTTCAACTGCCCGAATACCTCCTTCCGGTATGGAACATGCCAGGCTTTCATAGTCTCACTCCATCTCGCATCAGGTATCTGCTTGATCATTAAAACTGTTTCACGATTGTAAGGGAATTCCACCATGATTCGGATTTCTCCTTCAAAATTAATTTTTGAAACTCTCATATCTCCTCCTTTTATTATAGTTACTTATGATAAAAGGAAATAACTTCTTGAATCAGGATAAGGTGATTGAAGTTATTCCTTAAAATCACCTGATAATAATATAATACTACCAGGATACCCCTTAATCCGGTTTCCTGGCAAAAGGTTATACGGAAATCCACTGTATTTATAAAAAAATGTGCTCATAAGTGCATTCCCCCTTCCTTTAAGAAGGGAGGGGGCCAGGGGTGGGTAAAAAAAAGGCCACTCTTTTCAGAGCAGCCCTGCGAATCCCAAATCGCGATTTAATGCCTGCGGTGGCAGTCCGGCGGAAACCCTATGTAACAATTACAGGTTAGGATTTAGTGGTTTACTCAATTCCTTAGTCTAATATATGCTGATTGATTTTTATTCGGAATAAATCTGAAAACCCCTCTTTGTCTTTGCCCCATTTGATCACATAAGCATATTCGCCTTTTGGATCAAGTGTAAAATAGTTCTCGGTGCCTGATGAATTTATGCGTGGCCCCAGGTTAACCGGTTGACCACAGTTCTGCCACGTGTCGTCAAGCCGTTGAGTAACGAAAATATCCTTCTCCCCATAGCCAGGATGGCCATCACTTGCAAAATAGAGCGTTTTGTTATCAGCAGCCAGGAAACAGGGAATCTCCGCTCCTGTTGTATTGATAGCATCTCCCATCCTGATAAACTCACCATAGCTGCCCTCCTTGATTTTCTTAGCTACATAAAGATCTCTTCCAAATTTTTCAAAGTGTTTATCTTTTCACCAAGGGCCAGGTAAACGGCATCGTCATTCATATCTTCCAACTCTCCCTGAAAAAGTTCGTGCTAAGGGAGGTTGATCTTCGGAACTCCTGGCTCCTTCTGTCCTTGTGAATAAGTCAGAAGGAGCCAACACGCCATGACAATCAGGACAGCTTTCTTCATCTATAACTTCATTCCGGCCAAATAATTGGCTACCTCTTTATCCCCGATCAGATACGCATAGTCAGAAGGGGAATATGTTGACTTACTGAACTTGACACAGGTATAGCGTACGGTCATATCATTTGCATCGGCGTTTCCCACATCTGCCATTTGCCTGGCAGAAAAGGCGGGAAGTCTCTTTCCTGATAAATGTGTAGCAATTTTTTTTATCAGAGGACCATCCCCTCTCTCTACAGCCCAATAAATGGGTGATTTATTTTGCACAATGGTTAAACATCTCAGCCCTTTCTTTCCCGATTCAAGGGTGGCAAATCCATGTACCCCAATGGTCAGGTCTGCGCCCTGGTCTATCAGGTAATTTGCAATATCATCAAGATCTTTAATGATGGCGATGGTCACCGCAGTATATCCGTCGCCACCCTCTCCCATGACGGAGGCATAGCTGGAGAAAAGTGTGACTGTGCTGGCCCTGACAGTTTTATTCAGGTCGGCTCCTTTGTCAACGAGCAATTTTACCAAACTTATGTCTCCGATCTCAGTGGCAAGACACAAAGGGTAATAGGTCCAGTTGGAGTTGGTCATCGTTGACGAAGCATTTACATCTGCCCCCTTTTCAATCAGCATTGTGGCAACATTGATTTTTCCCTGTTTGGTATTCTCAACTGCCAGGATCGTTCCTTTCAGCGTTTCACAAAGAGGGGTAAACCCATTGGCATTTACTTTGTTAAAATCAACGCCCGTGCTGAGCAACAGGTCAAGCATTTCAGTTGCAGTGCCATTTCTCTCATCCGGTAAGTTTGATATCCAGGTGGGTGAGGTATAACCAAAGCGGGCATAACCTGCGGCGCCATTCTTAGTCCATTCCTCTTTCCGCATCTCCCTGGAGTTGCAATAGGTTACAAAGGTTTGCAGGGCATTGGTGCCATCTTCATATTCAATTTTCATTCCTTTTTCCAACATCATTTTCAGAGCCGGAACATGGTTTGTCCCAATAAGGAAAGCATTTGCCGGATAAGTGACTGTTGGTTTCGCGTTGGCCATTGCATCCTCCCATGCTTTGATCAACGCTTTGTTTGCTTTCTTTTTTCCTTTCGCTTTTTCTGCATCAATCAGGTTCCTGTACATATCTGTTGGTGCTGATATGCCAGGTTTATTTGGATCAGCACCGGCATCGAGCAACAGTTTCACCACATCAGTGGAATATCCGGCACACGCCTGTAGTAAAGGTGGGTAATTTCCGCCATTTGGGTCTGCTCCGTTATCTAGAAGTAATTGTGTGATTTCCGGCCATAGGAAGGCATTGTCAATAGCCATGCTTCCGCCTGCATCTTTTGCGTTTACGTCGGCGCCCGCTTCAATGGCTGCTTTGGCAGCTGCAAGGTCACCCTGTTTACAGGCATTAACCAGATCCTCATTGGGCCCGGCAAAAGACAGTAAGCTGATGCTCACCAACGTTACAAGAAATACGTACTTTTTACTTTTCATCTGTTTATTTTATTGATTTATAATTGGTTATAAGGTTTAATTCTTGTGTTATCAATGAGCAATCAAGTCCTGCAGGAGACAGCACACCAAATATAGTAACAATTGGAATATAAACAACCAGGGCCACTCTTTTCAGAGCAGCCCTGTGAATCCCAAACCGCAGTTTTATGCCGGCGAAGGCAGTCCGGCGGAAACCCTTTACCACCGGCTATATAGATCCTCTATCTCTCTCCCTCCCCTTGACGGGGAGGGGTAGGAAGGGGTCATCTCCCTTCTATTGAGGCGGTTATGAGGAATCTGCAGAAGTGGCAGAGTCATCCTCTCTTTGGGGAGAGGGTAAGGGTGAGGCGGAGTCCTCTTTTTGATTTAGAACAGTCTGGTAGATGGTGGAAAAAGCAGAATTGATCCAGATCACAGCCGGGATGATCCCGATGATCAGGCAAAGAAATCCGGCAATAGCGATAAAGAAGCTTACCACTCCCATCCCAAATATGGTCCAGCCATAACCCTTTGTCATCCGCCAGCTCTCTTCTATTGCTGCGATTGCATCCAGGTTCTTATCCATTACAAGGTAAGGGACAAATGCCAGACGGCAGGCAACAATAATACCCGGGACAATCAGGGCCAGGAAGCCTATGGCGATCAGCGCCGACATCAGCAGGTTGGCCAGGATTATATTGAGGTAGAAGTCAAACCCGCGAAGAATGTTTTTAACATCTACATGTTCCCTCCTAACTCCTTGCAGGAAGAGGTATTTTGAGGCAAAATCAAATACCGGATAGAGAAGGAATACATATCCAATTCCAACAACGGTAACCAGGATGGCTCCTGCAGTGTTATGGCCGGCTGTGAGCTGAAGCAGCCAGAGGGGCATTGAAACCAGCCATAATACTAATAAAAGAAGAAAGAAATTAAGAAAGTAATCTTTCATGATCTCCCATCCATAATTGAAGCTTGTTGAAAGGGTGGGATACAAATTGTGATGTGTGATTGTATTCATAGTTGACAAATTTTGATTATGCAGCAAAACTATATTGAACCTGGCTCTATTCCTTCCTACTTAAGTCTGAATTTCAAAAATCACTACCTAAGTAGGGGCATAAACTAAAGTCGTGTTACTACCTTTGGGAAATTAATTATCTTCGATGTTGTGAAAGAGATTTTTTTTTCAATTGACTTTCTTCTTTGCCTTGCGATATCCATCATCGGGATTCTGGTTACAATTGAACTCAGAAAGAAAATAAGCCAGCCTTATCTCTCCAGCCTGCTTTTCTACCTGGTTTTTCTTTCAGCATTTGGATTATACGGAATCTGGGGACAGCAATTTTTATTCTATGTTTTGAGTCCTGTTGAGAACCCCGAGCTGATTGGAAAGATCTCCAGGTTTTTATCCTTTTTAGGGATCCCGTTCCTGGTCACAGCATGGTTTATGCTGTTGAAGTTCACGTTGGATATACGCTTCACTACAATCCGGACCTTTTTTATCTTCCTGTTCTTCCTGGTAAATACCTCCGGTATTGTCCTCTCGTGGATCTTCATGGTTGAATTCCCAGGAGATTCTGTTATCACCGATAGCAATAAGATCTTTTTCACCTCGTTGAATCTCTTCTATTTTCTCCTTACAGGAGTGATCCTGATCTTTTCCCGCTCTGCACAACGATTATATAAGAAGGGATCTTCCGTTATGCTGGTTGGCTGGTTGCTGATTGGTTCCGGAGTATTGCTGAGTGTTCCTTTCCTCTTTTCCGGGAAGTATTACTTCGTGGATCTTTTTGTGACCCTTCTCTTTTTCATTGGGATGATCATCCCGGTGATCTTTCTGAGAATGGCTCCCCTGGTTTCAGAAAAAGCAACAATCGCGATTGGTAAATTCCCCGGGCAAACTGGATTTGAAGGTTTCTGCAGTGAATATGAGATATCCCCCCGGGAAACTGAGATCATCCTTGAACTTTGTCAGGGAAGGGCCAACAGGGAGATAGCCGACAAACTCTTCATCACCTTGCAAACAGTTAAAGATCATCTTTACCGGATTTTCATCAAAACCGGGGTGAAGAGCCGGGTTCAACTGGTAAACCTTGTCCGGAGCTTTGATCATGAAGTCTGACATTTCTTTTGCTCTTTCCAATTTTTTATTGCAATATGAAGAAACTGGTGTTATCTTTGGGTTATATTTGTTGGAACCAATAAACTAATCGTCATGAAAAGATTGTTTTTCATCAGTATATTACTCACCGGAGTATTGTTCTCCTGCCAGGATAAGACGTCTGCATATGATGAACAATTGAAGTATGCCGATGCAGATGCCAATAGCGAAGTAGCCTGCCTTGAAATGATCTTCCCATTAACCTATATCATGCCTGACGGTTCCACAATTACGTGTAACAACAAGAGAGAAAGGATCGCTGTCCGAATGTGGTACAGGGAACATCCGGGAGTTACAGAGCGTCCTGCGTTGCAATACCCTGTTGAAGTAAAATTCGAAGGCAAAGTCATTACAATCAACAATGACAATGAAATGAAACGGATTAAGAAGGTCTGCGACAAAGGGCGAAAAAGATGCTTTGTATTGATATTTCCTGTGACCTACATCATGCCCGACGGAACAGAGATCACCGTAACCGGTAAGTATGACAAAGAGGGTTGGTTAGCAATAAAAGCATGGTATGAGGCCAATCCCGGCAATACAGACAAACATACCTTACAGTTTCCGGTTGAGATCAAATACAAAGATGGTACGATCAAAACCATCAATAACCGGCAGGAGATGCGGCAGGCCAGGTTAGATTGCAAATAGCAAATAGTTCCACCTCCTTACAACCTTTTTGAATTAGTTTTGTCTTGTTAGTAGGTACTTAACCCTTTTACGAGCATGAAAACCTTAGCAATAATCGTTTCCTTATTCTGTTTCCCGATCATCGGTTTCTCACAACAAACCATTTACGGGTCGATTACACATGATGGGATGGAGAGAGAGTACATCCTGTATGTGCCAGCGGTTTATAACGGAACGGAGCCTGTTCCAATGATTTTAAATTATCATGGATATGGGAGTAATGCTGAAGAACAGATGATTTATGGGGATTTTCGGCCAACTGCTGATACGGCCGGCTTTCTGGTAATTCATCCTCAGGGATCATTGCATTTTGGGATCACACATTGGAATGTCGGCGGCTGGACTATCGGTAGTACAACTGATGATGTTGGTTTCACCTCTGCATTAATTGATTCTATCGCAGCGGAATACAACGTCGATTTAAACAGGGTTTACGCTACCGGTATGTCCAATGGTGGCTTTATGAGTTTTCTCCTGGCCTGCCAGCTGAGTGATCGGATTGCTGCTATTGCATCTGTTACAGGCTCGATGACTCCCGAAACCTATAACGAATGCAGTTGTCAACATCCACAACCCATTTTACAAATCCATGGCACCGACGACAGCGTTGTTCCATACACGGGTGCCCTCTGGAGTAAACCTGTTGAGGATGTGATTCTGTATTGGGTAGATTATAATCATTGCATTCCCACCCCGGTGGTAACATCTCTTCCGGATCTGGATCCAAATGATGGAAGTACAGTCGATTTATATGTTTATAATGAGGGTGATAATGATGTATCTGTTGAGCACTATAAAGTAATCGGAGGGGATCATACCTGGCCGGGAAATGCTATTGGTGGTCCTGGAACAAATTATGATATCAATGCTTCTGTCGAGATATGGAATTTCTTTTCCAGGTATGACATTAACGGCACTGTCGGGATTGAACAGACAAGCAACCACCTTCTGATCAGCATTTACCCTAATCCCACGAATTCGAAAATTACTGTTGAGTTTCAAAACCCTGATCCACTCGGATATGAGTTGATTTCAATATTGGGAAGAAGCGTATTGCAAGGAATGATTACGTCCGATCGTCGCGAAATTGATCTTTCCCGCCTCTCCCCGGATATTTATTTTCTGAAGGTAGGGAATAACACATTTAAAGTGTTGAAGATAGAGTAGAGGGGGGGGGATTCTTGAATTAAACCGGGGATTCTTTTTTTACCAAAACAATTTACGTAAATTTGATTGGAGATTTTCATTCTCACATGTAGATTGCTGTATGTATTTTTCCTATTTTTGACCCACCAAAATTCAATTGATGGAAGAAAACGATAAACCAAACGAAGAGCAAAGCGAACAGGATAAGAAACAGTCCCGCAGGAAATTTCTTCGGAATGTGGGTATCATCACAGGAGGAGCTGTTGCCGGTGGTGCAGCAATGTACACTGGGATTCACTATGAAGGATCCAAGCTGCCCTCAGGAGAGCGATTGAAACTTTTGGCTCAGGATGGGAGACTTCTTGAGGTTGATGCCCACCATGTAACTGAGGTCCATCTCCCCGAAAGTGAGCTCCTTATGCAACAGGGGAGGGAAGGGCTGCCAGGACACAAATGGGTGATGGTTGTCGACCTTGCCAAATGCCGCAATGCCCGGAAATGTATTGATGCCTGCCAATCGGCACACCACCTTCGGCCGGAACAGTACCATATAAACACCCTGCAGATGCAGGAGTCGAAAAAAACCGCTCCCTACAATTTGCCCAAGCCGTGCCAGCATTGCGACAATCCTCCATGTGTCTCTGTGTGTCCTGTGGATGCCACTTTTAAACGCAGTGACGGACCGGTTTTAATCGACAATGAACGCTGTATCGGTTGTCGCTTCTGTATAGCTGCCTGTCCCTATTCCGCACGCGTCTTTCAATGGTTTGAGCCTCCACTTGCCGAGGAGAGTAAAGATATCCCTTACAATATAGAGCTGAATGTCCCACAGAAGAAAGGAACCATAACCAAATGCTTGTTCAGTGCCGACCGGCTTCGGGAAGGGAAGCTCCCCTATTGTGTTTCTGCCTGTCCGAATGGAGTCTACTGGTTCGGCGATGAAATGGAAGATGCTGTTACCAACGGTACGACAAAGGAGACTGTAAAATTCAGCGAATTGCTAAAACAAAATGCAGGATATCAGCTGATGCCCGAACTGGGAACCAAACCCCGGGTCTATTATCTCCCACCAAAAAACCGGCTGTTCCCGTTTGAAGATGGAGACCAGGAAGAACACAAAGGATAACTAAAAAAGCACTCTATGCAAAATAGTTACGATCAGGTAGCGTTGGATCTGTTTCGACCGGTAAGGCTCAATAGGAGTCATCTCATCTGGCTGGGTATCTTAACGATAGCGCTCTTTCTCTGCCTCTATGCCTATTCAATACAGCTACGGGAAGGACTTGGAGTTGCCGGTGTCCGGGATTATGTTTCGTGGGGAATGTATATCTCCAACTTCGTATTTTTTGTCGCCTCCTCCCTCATCGGGATGCTGATCAGCGCTGTTTTGGGATTGATCGGGATGAAGTGGATCAGACCCCTTACACGGATTGCCGAAATCATTGCTCTTGCTTTTGCAGCGGTCGCCGGACTGGTGATCATAAGCGATATGGGACGTCCGGAGCGGCTTCCTTACCTCTTTCTTCATGGTAGAATTCAGTCCCCAATCCTTTGGGATGTAACGGTGGTGACTACTTATGTGCTTATCAGTGCATTACTGCTTTACCTCCCGCTGATCCCCGACCTTGCAATTGGAAAAAAGATACTGAACAAACCCAAATTCCTGGTGAAGCTGTATGAGATTCTATCTGTTAAGTGGAGAGGAACCAAAGCTCAATGGGAGATCATCCATCGCTCCATGCGAATTCTCCTCATCCTGATCATACCGGTAGCACTTGCTATTCATACCGTCACATCCTGGCTTTTTGCCTCCACACCACGTGTGGGATGGAACAGTACCATTTTCGGGCCCTATTTTGTGTCGGGTGCTTTCGTTGCAGGCATTGCGTGTGTGATCATCGCTATGTATTTCTTCCGGAAAAACTATCATCTGGAGAAATACATCACAGAGCTGCACTTCAACAATATGGCAAAGCTTCTGGTACTTGTGTCTCTTGTCTATCTCTATTTCAACATCAATGAATTTCTTGTTCCCGGATACAAATTGGAACATGGCGATGCAATCCACCTGAAAGACATTTTTATCGGACACAATGCGGGACTCTTCTGGTTCGCCCAGCTCTTCGGCATTATCATACCGATCATCCTGTTGCTTTTCAGGCAGATGAGAAAACCATTTCCTATGCTGATCCTGGCAATCCTTATCTTTTTTGCCAGCTGGATCAAACGGTACATTATTGTAGTTCCCACCCAGGAGCATCCGTTCCTGCCGATCCAGCATGTTCCTGCCAACTTCCTGATTTACAAACCCACCCTGATTGAGATAGCCATCACCCTTGCATCGTTTATCCTGGTACTGATGATCATTACTGTTCTATCCAAACTCTTTCCCGTTATCCCGGTATGGGAGATGCAGGAAGAATTCGAACTAAAAGAGAAAGGAAACCAGTCATGAAACGTTTAATCTCTTTAACACGGCTAATTCTCTTAATTTCACTATTTCACCATATCACCATATCACTATTTGCTGAGGATTGGATCGTCCCACCCGATAAAGCCGAAAAGACAGCTCCCTTTGTATTCTCTAAAGAGAGTGTTGAGAAAGGGGCTGAACTCTTTGTAAAGAACTGTCAGTCCTGTCATGGAGATCCGACACGCGGAAACTTTGCCAAACTGGACCCCACTCCGGAAGATCCTGCTTCAGAGAAATTTAAAGAACTTACCGACGGGGAGATGTTTTATAAAATCACCAACGGTCGCGGTACGATGCCACAGTTTAAGATGATCCTGAGCGAAGATGATCGATGGGATCTAATATCCTATATCAGGAGCTTTCACAGTGGATATATCCAGCCTGAACCTGAGCTGACCTCGATGACAGGAGCAGGTGAACGTGCCAGCATGACGATTCTGTTCGATTCACTATCGAAGATGGTTACAATCTCTGTTTATACTGTGAAAAATGATATGAAATCGCCCGTTAAGGGAGCCGAAGTCCTTTTCTTTGTCAAACGGTACTTTGGAAACCTTTCACTGGGCGATGCGGTCAGGACAAATGAAGAGGGTATAATCTCGTATCCTTTCCCGGACGGTATTGCAGGTGATTCAACGGGTCAGTTGACGCTGATAGCGCAACTGAATGAGTCCAGTGGCTATGGTAATGCCAAAAAGGCAATCCTGGTACCTCTTGGGGTCCCAACTGAGTGGATCTCGCTGACCGCCCCGAGGGCGATGTGGAATATCAACTTCAAAGCCCCGGTTTGGCTTATCCTTTCTTACTCTCTGACGGTTCTGGGTGTCTTATTGGCGCTGGTTTACATCATGCTTCAAATCAGAAAGATATTTTATCTCGGCTCGGCTGTTGATGACGCTAAGTCTGACAAACCATAGTATGGATTAATACCTGAATTATGAAGATATTCATGACCATTGGCCGCATCCTTTTTGCCCTTCCTTTTCTTGTGATAGGCATTAACCATTTTATCATGGTAGATGTATTTACCGGTATGCTCTCCTCATTTATCCCTGGAGGTGGATATACAGTTCTGCTAACAGGTGCCTTTCTGATCGTGGCTTCTGTCGCCATTATTATCAACAAGTGGATTTCCGTGATCTGTTATCTGCTGGCTGCGATGCTGTTCATTTTCATTGTCACCATCCATCTTCCCGGATTTTTTGAACCTGATATGGAACAGGCTCATATCGTGGAGGTTCATTTGATGAACATGCTGAAGGATATCGGACTGATGGGGGGAGCGCTGTTGATTGCGGGGTATTATCAGTATTGCAAGGAAAATAACCCCTAAATCCCCTGAAGGGGACTTGTTCCTCCCAAAGGGAGGATAAATCTGCGAAGCAGTGTAAGCCCCCTTCAGGGGGTTTGGGGGTAAAGGGATTTAGGGGTAAAAAGGGGATTTGGAGTAAAAACGACAATAAAATATAAACAAGTAATGAAAACGCTTAAATTATTTTGGATCCTGATGCTGGTTCTGCCAGTCGTTGCAACGCATGGCCAGTCAACGATTTACGACAGCAACGAACCTGAGATCGGGGTGGTAGAACACCTGGGTGATACGCTTCCTATGGATCTGATTTTTAACAACGAACAGGGGGAGAATGTCAGTTTGAGGGATGTGATTAATAAACCCACTATCATTACACTTGTCTATTTCGATTGCCCTGGTCTTTGCAGTCCGCTACTGGATGGGGTTTCTGAAGTGATGGAGCAGATGGATCTCCAGTTAGGCACAGATTACGATGTGCTTACGGTGAGTTTCAATACCGAAGATACACCCGAAAGGGCTGTTGAGAAAAAGCAGAATTTTCTGAAGAAAAGGAGTAGCGCGCAGGCTGAGCACTGGGTTTACCTTACGGGCGACAGCGCCAATATAACACAACTTGTCGATGCCATTGGGTTCAAATACAAAAAGGCGGGGAATGACTGGATCCATGCAGCGGTGGTCACCGTTGTGAGTCCCGGGGGAATGATCACCAGGTATTTATACGGAACTAGTTTTCTTCCCTTTGATGTGACTATGGCATTGGGGGAAGCTGCCAAAGGTATTCCCAGACCCACCATCAACCGGGTTCTGGAGTTTTGTTTTAGCTATGATCCTGCCGGAAGAAGGTATGTGCTGGATGTAACCAAAGTGAGTGGAACAATCATTCTGTTTATAGGACTGGTTATCTTTATTACGCTTATCATACGCTCACGTAAAAGCAGGCGTAAAAATGACTCACAATCAACTAATCCTTAAAAAGTTAGCGAGTTTATGACAACAATACCTTATAAAAGCTACCTGGAGCCGCAAGGGAAGTACACGGGGCTGCTCGACTGGCTGACCTCCACTGATCACAAGCGGATTGGCCTGATGTACATGTACGCCATTGGGATCTTTTTCATTATTGGCGTCCTGCTTGGGCTACTCATGCGCATCGAGTTATTCAAACCCGGAGAGACTATCATGGGTCCGCAAACCTATAATGGGATATTTACCGTACATGGGGTAATCATGATCTTCATGGTAGTGATCCCGGGATTATCAGCCGTGTTTGGGAATCTCTTCATGCCGATCCAGATAGGTGCAAAGGATGTGGCATTTCCAAAGCTAAACCTGTTATCGTGGTACATCTTCATGGCCGGAGCCATTCTCGCCGTCCTTTCACAGTTTACCGGCAATGGCCCTCCTGATACCGGCTGGACTTTCTATGCGCCCTACAGTACACAAACTGGGACCAATGTCCTCATGGCCGTAACTGCTGCCTTTGTACTCGGTTTCTCTTCAATCCTCACAGGGCTGAACTTTATTGTTACGATTCACAGGATGCGTGCACCCGGGATGACCTGGTTCAAGATGCCCCTGTTTCCCTGGGCACTCTATTCCACAGCCTGGATCCAGCTTCTGGCTACTCCTATTGTCGGCATCACGTTACTGATGCTGATTGCAGAGCGGGTATTCAAAATCGGGTTTTTCGATCCTGCTCTGGGAGGAGATCCGATCCTTTTTCAACACCTCTTCTGGATCTACTCACACCCTGCAGTCTATGTTATGATCCTCCCTGCCATGGGTGTTATCACCGAGATCATCCCGACATTTTGCCAGCGCAGGATTTTTGGATATAAAGCTATTGCCCTCTCTTCGATCGCGATTGCCGGTGTAGGATACCTTGTTTGGGGACACCATATGTATACATCCGGAATGAGTTTTACCGCACGATGGATCTTCTCTTTCCTTACCTTTATCGTGGCGGTACCCAGTGCCATCAAAGTTTTTAATTGGGTGGCAACAATGTACAAAGGATCCATTGCCCTGAAAACGCCCTTCCTCTATGCCCTGGCTTTCATCTTCCTGTTTATGATCGGAGGACTTACGGGATTATCCCTGGGTTCTCTGGCAACCGATGTCTATGTTCATGATACCGCATACGTGGTGGCACATTTCCACTACATCATCTTTGGAGGGATGGGGTTTGCATTCTTTGCTGCTCTGCACTACTGGTTTCCTAAGATGTATGGAAAAATGTACAATCAGAAAATTGCCGATATCGCATGGTTGATCCTGTTTTTTGGATTCAATATGCTCTACTTTCCCCAGTTTGTTCTTGGGTTACAAGGATTGCCGAGAAGATACTATGATTACATGCCGCAGTTTGAAACAGGAGAGGTCCTTTCAACAATCGGAGGATTCGTGCTGTTTATTGGAATTATCATGATGATTACCAATCTGATCATAGCGGCACGGAATGGACCCCAGGCACCTGATAATCCATGGGGTGGAAAAACACTGGAGTGGACGATCCCTTCCCCACCGCCGATGGAGAATTTTGACACACCTCCGGTAGTCAGCAAAGAACCCTATGATTACGAATAAAAGAGAACTGCTATGAGTGATGTTGCGATAAAGCATGATGAACACCGGGACGACCTCGGTGCCAAGTTGGGAATGTGGCTCTTCATCTTCACTGAGCTTTTACTCTTCGGAGGACTATTCCTGGTTTATGCTGTTTACAGGGATATTTACGCCGAAGATTTTCACCTGGGGGCTCTTCAGTTGAATGTGACCCTGGGGACACTCAACACTGTGGTGCTTCTGATCAGCAGTATGACGGTGGCGATGTCGATTACAGCAATTCAAAGGGGTAACAAAAAACTGAGCATGCAATTGGTACTACTTACCGTTTTGCTGGCTTGTGTCTTCCTGGTGAATAAATACTTCGAATGGGGAGCAAAGTTTGAGCACGACCTCTATCCTGGATCCGACCTGGTACTGCAGTTCAAACGGGGGTCAATCATCTTCTTTGGACTCTATTTCTTCATGACCGGATTACATATGTTCCACGTTGTTATTGGAATGGTGGTGTTGATGGTTATGTGGTTTAAACTGAAGAACACGACAATCAATAAGGATGACAACGTTTTGCTGGAAAACGGAGGCCTTTACTGGCACCTCGTGGACCTGATATGGATTTTCTTATTTCCACTGCTATACCTCGTAACGTAAATCACATAAAGATGTCTAATCATAAAGCTGAACATCAACACATAACAGATTACTGGGTCTACGGATTGATCCTTGTGATCTTACTGGCGTTAACATTCATAACAGTGTATATGGTGCATCTGGAGCTGGCAGCATGGTCGGTTGCCATTGCTCTTGGGATTGCTTCTGTTAAAGCGACAATAGTATTAGCTTATTTTATGCACCTGAAGTTTGATAACATGCTATTCAAGATCCTTGTGGTAGCGGTTGTCATGCTGTTTGTCTCTTTTATCCTGCTGACTTTTGCTGATTATTTATACCGGTAAATCCGGAATTCTAAACGATATAAAAAGCGAGTAAGATGTTTACATTCTACGATCCGCAATACGCTTCCAACATGGCCGAAGGGGTGGATGCTGCCTTCCTGATAATCTTTGGGATCAGTTTTTTCTTCCTGATTGGGATTACGGCCGTGATGATATGGTTCATTATCCGGTATCACCACAAAAGGCATCCGAAAGCAGTTCAGATTAAGGAGAGTTTTGCATTGGAGGTTACCTGGACTGTCATCCCTACAATCCTTGTGATGATTATGTTCTACTATGGATACATAGCTTTCAGTCCCATGCGGGATATTCCTGCCGATGCTATGGTGGTGAAAACCGTGGCAAAGATGTGGTCGTGGGAATTTGAGTATCCCGGAAATAAGTTGTCAACGGAACTTATACTCCCTATCAATGAACCGGTGGTATTGGAGATGACCTCTCTTGACGTTGTTCACAGCCTTTTCATTTCGGCTTTCAGAGTAAAAGAAGATGTTGTACCAGGGACGACTCATTACATGTGGTTTATTCCGGAACGGTTAGGAAACTATGAAATATTGTGCACCGAATACTGTGGATTGAGGCACTCTTTTATGGAGAGTGTTGCCCGGGTTGTGCCCAGGGAAGAGTTTGATGTATGGCTGGCCAGCGTGCCGGAAGCCACCAATATGGATGAAGGGTTGATCATCATGAGACAAAATGCCTGCTCAGGTTGTCACTCGATGGATGGCACCAAGCTGGTTGGGCCCAGTTTTCAGGGAATATACGGTAAGGCTGAAACCGTGCTGATTGATGGAACCCCGGCAGAGATCGTTGTTGATTCAGCATATCTCTACCGGGCAATTGTGGATCCGGATTATGAAATCGTGGAAGGATACAACAAGGGCCTGATGAAAACATACAAAGGGGTCATCCCGGAGGAGGATATTCAGACGATTATAAAGTTTCTGATGACACTCCAAAAAGAGTAACGCTGTGCTCCGCATTCTGAAAAACCTCTTGCTTCTTAGCAAATTCTACCTTTCACTGGCGATCGCCTTCTCTTCGCTGGCCGGCTATGTGATCTTTTCAGGCAGTTTTTCCGGGCAGGCCCTCCTTGCTGCCCTGGGTGTTTTACTGTTAGCTGCTGCCGCGGGAACGCTTAATCAGCTCCAGGAACGAAAACGTGATGCCCTGATGGAACGGACCAAAAACCGCCCCATTCCCTCTGGAGCAATTTCTCCTTTGTTTGCGATATTCCTTGCAGGACTATTGGCTTTGACTGGATTTTTTATTCTTCAACACTACTTCGATACAGTGGCTGCCCTGCTGGGTTTCGGAAACTTGTTGTGGTACAACCTGATCTATACCCCTCTGAAAATCCGGAGCTATTTTGCCGTGCTGGCAGGGGCCGTCAATGGAGCCGTTCCCCCGGTAATTGGTTGGGTGGCGGCTGGCGGGTATCTGTTAGATCCCAAAATCCTCTTCATAGCCTTCTTCATCTTCCTCTGGCAGGTCCCTCATTTCTGGTTGTTGCTGATGATGTACGGAGAGGAGTATGCGAAAGCAGGGTTTTACTCCATCACCTCCCGTTTTAGCTTTCCGGTGATACGCAACATCCTGCTGGTCTGGGTATTCGCCACCTCCTTCAGCACGCTTTTCCTGCTCCTTTTTCATATCATTACCTTCCTCCCATTAATCATTACCATGATGACCGCCGTAGTGATCCTCCTGGTTTTCTTTTTCATTTTTCTCTACACCGGGAAAGAACCTCCAAAGATTAAACCCCTCTTCATCGTGTTCAACCTCTTCATGGTGCTGGTGTTTGGGATGATAATGGTGCAGGGGATTATTTGAAACCGTGTCGTTGCGAATCACGCCTGCGGCGTGATGAAACAACCTCTTAATTGCCCTATGCTCATATCATAATCTAAACAAACACGAAATGAAGTCAGTTCACCTCCTTAAGATGATTACCTGTGTTGCCTGCTTGTTTTTCATGATAGGATTAACACCCTCAGGCTTCAGCCAAAATTCCGATTCCCTCCAGACCCATTTTTCCGTGACTCAGTGCGACAGCCTGATTATGGCCAATGTTACAAATCCTGAGTTTGTTGTGATGGATGTACGAACCCCGGCAGAATATACCCCTGAACACCTGGAAGCTGCCATCAACCGGAACCACAACGGAGCCGGTTTCGACAGTCTTCTTAATCTGCTTCCCCGACAAAAAATGTATATGCTCTATTGCCTTTCAGGAGGTAGGAGTGGGAGTACTTATAACAAGATGGTTGCAATGGGTTTCCCAAGTGTAATTAATATGCTGGGTGGAATCACTGCCTGGAAAGGCGTAGCTCTGCCTACCACTCCTGATTTTGCTCCCCTGCAAATGGCAGTATCTGATACAATCGTTCCGGATGATACCGTATTCATAGGAATGGTGGATACCATCCTGCTTACCATTACTAATCGGGCCAACGATATATTGCGGTTTACTTCCATAACCTCTCTCGCCGGAACGGAATTCACAACCAATTTTGATACCGCTACCTGGGTGGAAGGTCCCTTTGATTACACCTTCGCTGTTTTTTATACACCAACAGATACATTGACCGATTACATCACCCTCCGGATAGAAAGCAATGGTGGTCCTGTTCAGTTCCATATTACAAGAACCGGAAAGTCATCACAGGTGGGATTTGAGGATCTCCGAATTTCGAATTTCGAATTTCGAATTTCAAATTTTCCCAATCCCTTCTCTTCTTCAACCACGATCGAATTTTATCTGGAAAAACGCAATCGGGTTGAAATCGAAATCATGAACCAGATTGGGCAGGGTGTTGATTATAGGATTGTCCATGGTACCCAGGGGCTAAACAAATTTACCTGGTCTGCCGGATCGTTACCGGCAGGAGTGTATGTTTGCAGGATTAAGGCTGGTGATCAAATTGCTGCCAGGAAGATGGTGATCGTCAGATAGGAAACGTAAGGGCGGGTTCCAAACCCGCCCGTGTTGGCACCCAAACCCGCCCGTGTTGGCACCCAAACCCGCCCGTGTTGGCACCCAAACCCGCCCGTGTTGGCGTGAAAGGGACGGATTTTTCGGAACAGCTAAACAGAATTCTCCAGGGTGAGTTTCTTTTTGAATTTCTGGATCTTCCTGTATCTCTTTCTTGCAGCTTGTCTTCTCCAGTATTTCCCCCACAGGATATTTGTCCAGAGCCTCTCGTGAAGATAATACAAAAAGAGTTTTGCAACTATATCAACGGCGGTGATCAACGAAACGGCACCGAGGACATCTCTGAAAGCAGAGGTTGTGGCCTGGGTGAAGATGACGAAACTGATGATGAAAGTGGCTCCCGATGCAATGAAGCGCCAGCTGATGGCCTTTAAGATGCTTCTGTTAGGACTATCCTTGTCTATCGTTTTCGTTTTCTTTGTTGAAGGCATTAAAGTTTCCTTATTTAGACATCTTCATAACAGGATAAAGATATTAAATTTTTCTTATCGATACACGGATCCCGATCTGAATTATTGTTCGATTCCGATGACAGGCTGTTCAGCTTTGGTTATCATCACGTTAGACTCCGCCCCATCTTGAATCTGTCTATTTAATTTTTTCTGCAGGAATTTCCTTACACCCTTTGTATTCAGGATAGGAATATCCCCCATGGAAGAAATTGGTTTTTAAGTTTATGGTTTCTTTACTGGGGTCATTGAAGTTCGCTTTATCCAAAATTAAAGGCGTGTACAGATCAGGCCTGCGGTCTTTCAGGTAATTGTACTTTGGGGCAGGATGGGTCATGCCGTAATAGGCGGGAACACAATCGGCTATAAGCAAAGTATTTTGTTCATGATTGGCAGCCACAATGATGTCTCCATTAGGCCCGCAAATTATGCTGTTGCCACGGTAGTGCCACGCATCATTACCCCTTACCTCGTAACCGCAACGGTTTGCATAAGCAAAGAAAATATTGTTTGCGTACGCATTGGCCGGGATCAGCAGCGTGGACACATCGGGATATGGAACCGAACTCCGCTCCCCGGAAGGCAACCGATAATAGTTGTCAGCAGCAGTGGGGCCCACAATCAGTTTTGCACCATGTAAAGCAAGGATGCGTTGCAACTCAGGAAATTCACATTCATAGCAGTTCAATACTCCCACAGGAAATCCAAAGATATTATATACAGGGTAATCACTGGTTCCGAAACACCAGTTGTCCCTTTCCTGTTGACCGTACAGATGGGTTTTACGGTAGGAATTGAGCAATTCCCCTTTTTCGTTGATCACAGCAATGGCATCATAATAGTTGGTGCCATCCGGTTCATCCACCTTCTCAGCGTAGGGAACAAGAAGGGCCATGTTGTATTCTTTGGCATAGCTGCAGGCGGTAGTGATACTTGGCCCGTCTTTATATTCTGACACCTCTCTGGCTTCCTCCGGACTTAACGTATAACCGGGGATAAATAACTCAGGAAACGAGAGCAGTTGCACATCATATTTTTTAGCCTGTTTGACGGCCTCTTCCAGTACTATCATGTTTTTGGCAGTAGCTCCTTTTCCGCTGTAGGCCTGTACCTGGTATATGCCAAGTCTCACACCGGAGCCATATTCCGGCACATCACCATAGATCGACGTCCGGTATTGTAGAGTCCGATACGATTCCTCAACACTTTCGCGATACTGAGGAGTGCCATCGCATGTGCTTAGCACAATGCTGTCCTGATTTTCTGCCGAGAAATTTAATGCCGCATTTTTTTTCTGTGAAAAGGTTATCCCTGTAATTAAAAGGAAAACCAAAAGCATCATAGACTTTTTCATACTTGTGTAATTAGATTTGTATTGATTTGTTGATTTGTTAATGTGATAATAAGATTTAGTCGTACATGTTTTTCATTGTTTTTGCCATGATCTTCATGGAGATGGAGTGGGGAAGAAGCCGTAGTAGTATAAAATAGTTCATCCGGTTCTTCCATCCCGGGATACAAATTGTTTCTTTTCCCAGATGCCGGATAGCGTATTCTGCAACTTCACCTGGAGCCATCGGATTCAATTTTTTACGGGTTTTATCCGGTGTATTTTCCAGGTAAGTAGGGGTGGAGGTGAGGCCGGCACAACATACTGTGATATCGATATTCAGGGGTTTGAATTCAGTAGAGAGAGATTCGGCCAGGCTGATCAGAAACCCTTTCGTTGCAGCATAGGGGGCAACAAGTGGAGGCCCCAGGAGGCCGGCCAGGGAAGAGATCAGTATGATCCCTCCGGACCTCTTTTTTACATTCAGCCGGTCTGCAAATCCATGGATCAGTTGAATCGGTGTTCGGTTATTTAAGCCAATGTATGTGTCGAGTTCGGCCTTTTTGCTTGACAAAAACGGTTTTACTTTGCTGTAGGCGGCAACGTATAAAAGCAAACGGCAATCGATATCTATAGTCGACTGAAGGAGCAGATCCGATGCTTCAGGAAGAGCCAGGTCAATGTTGATCAGCCTTATCTCAACATTTTGCTCTCCCCGGATTTTTTCTGATAACTGTTTCATCGAATCCAGGTTGTTATCAACCATAACCAGGTTAATTCCCAGTTGGGCCAGCATCTCCGAAAAAGCGCCGCCGATTCCTTCAGCAGCACCTGCTATCATAGCCCACTCTCCATAACGTTCCCTGAAATGATTCATATTATTCCTATTTTTGGGGCTGTTTCTCGTGAAAATCTGCGAGAACCATGAAGAGCAAAAGTAAACAGAATATTTATTGTTCCTGAATGAGACAACTCCTGTTTTTATTTCTCAATGCAATCAAGTCGTGGCAGAAGATGATTCAACGCATCCGCGGAAGGTCAGAACCTGATATTCATGCCGAACGGATCGTTTCCGGGAAGGCCTGGGAAGAGTTTTGCGACAACCTGAAAGCAGCCGGTGCCTCCCTGATGTATCCCGGAACTCCAAAGGATCCTTTTAACCAGGCCGAAGGGGTTCGCTACCTGACACGGTTGACGAGAGCCGGCCTCGAGGCTTTTGTGGAATACAATGATCCGGCAAGTCCCATGCTCAGGCGAATGGTCCATGAAACAGTTAAGATGGGAGCCGACAACCCCGACAACTACTATTTCAACGCCCAGATCGATGGCAGTAAATACGAATACAGGATAACTGGAAATCGCAATAGTGTTCACTATTTCGGACTCTTTACACAGAATGGCGACTATGGATCTACCGGCGGGTTGGCTCCCTGCGGACAGCTGGACCATAACGATATCGACTATGAACCGGATGGAAGTTTTGAAGTGATCCTGTCCAGGGGTCGACGTGGAAAAAACTGGCTGAAGATTGTGGAGGAGACAGGATTGGTGATTGTCCGGCAAACATTTCTTAACCGGTTTGAAGAGGTGCCGGCGGAGATTCATATTGAAAATATTGACAGACGGCAAGCGCCTGAACCCATAACTCCCGCCATGGTGGATGAGGGTTTAAAAACAGCCGGAATGTTTGTAGGCGGCGCATCACTGCTCTTCTCCCGCTGGGCAAAGGGGTTTCAAAAGCATGCTAACACGCTTCCAATGTTTGATCCGTCAACCAGCAACGCTGCAGGCGGCGACCCTAACATCATCTATTATCATAGCTACTGGAAGCTGGGACCGGAAGAGATGTTGGTTATTGAGGTGAAACCACCGGATTGCGACTCCTGGAACTTTCAGTTGAACAATTACTGGATGGAGTCGCTCGATTACCGATACTTTACCATTTGCATCAACAAATCGACTGCCGTTTACGAGCCGGATGGCAGTGTGAAAGTTATCGTGGCACACACCGACCCCGGCCATCCTAACTGGCTGAACACCTGTGGCCATTCAGAGGGAACGATGTGCTGGAGATGGTACAGAATCAAAGAGGGTGGACAGGCAGTTGAACCGAAATGCCGGGTGATAGAAAGTGGGAAGTCAGAAGTTAGAAGCTAGAACTCAAGTTGGAAGTACGAAGGTAGAAGTCAATGAGTAAGAATAATAGCAGTTTCCTATCGCAGCCTGTCTGGTACAAATTCCTGAATAAAAGCTGGGCTTTCAGTTACCCGTTTGGAACGAAAATCAAGCTTGACAAAGATGACCTGGTCAAAAGGGCCAGGAAAAG
>CALCGJ010000212.1 GCA_937900965.1 uncultured Bacteroidota bacterium
CGATTGGACTTGTCCTTTTCATTCTCCCTATCACTGTGGGCATGCTTCTCCCCTATCTCGGAACCTTTTTCCCATTCTTTGTTACCCACCTTCTCTGGTTTGTGATACCAAGCGATATTATGCTCTTTCTAAGCCTTTTCGTCCTAGGAGGACACTTCTGGGATAAGTTGAGATCGCTGTTTGTCCGGAATTCAAGGGCGGTGATGGTTGACAAAGACAGTAGGAATACCCCTCCCTAAATCCCTCCCCAAAAAGGGAGGGACTTGACTCCCCTTCCCTTGTTGGGGAAGGGGCCGGGGGAAGGGGTAGATAAGAACAATAAACAATAAACAAGGAACAAAGAACAAGGAATAAAAAGCGAAAACCATGAATAAGATCACAAAAGTACTATTCGAGTCCAATGCAGAGTTCACCGAAGCGCTGAAAGAGAGAGGAGCACGTCAGCTTTTACGATTAGGTTTCATCACTGATGTCCTTTTTGCCCTGATGTTATTCCAGATCTTCATGTTCCTTCCAAGGCCTGATGTGGATCATTTTGATGCCACAAACCTGGTCCAGGTGCTGAGTGAGAGTTATCTAAATTACATGACGATGTTCGTGGGGATTTTACTGATCCTTATCTACTGGAACCAGAATAACCTGCAGTTCGGAAACCTCGAGATGACCGATGGTCGTCACTCCTCCATCTCCATCCTGCAGGTGGTCTGCCTGATGATATACCTCTATTTCGTTAGGCTCGACATGGAATTTGAAGGCCAGGTGCTTATCCTCCAGATGCAGAGTGTAACCCTGGCACTGGCCGGGTTCTTCTCCCTCTGGAGCTGGCATTATGCCATAAAAAACAAACGAATATCCGACACACTATCAACGCGTGAGACCAATGATATCTACCTGAAGCTGATGCCCGAACCAATAGTCTCGGTGCTGACCTTTCCATTCGCCTGGATCAGTCCTCTCGCCTGGACACTCGCCTGGTTGTTGCTGATTCCGGTTACATGGCTTTCAAAAAAACTCCAGGCCAGGCATTTGGCCTCAAAAAGTGATAAACCATGAACAACATCCCTTTATTTGACATCCTCCCTCTATGGGTAACTTACCTGTGTATTGTGGTTTTAATCCTGATTGCCATCTGGCTGGGGATCAGCTTTGCACGTTGGAGAAAGAATAAGGTGGGGGTTGAAGATGATGGGCCAATTAACACTGTCGTGGGTGCCACTCTTGGTTTGCTTGCATTCATCTTAGCCTTTACTTTTGGCATGACAACATCCAGGTATGATGCCAGGAAGCACTTTATGCTCGACGAGGTTAATGCCATCGAAACAACCTGGCTTCGGGCAGGATTGATCCCGGAACCGCATAATTCTGAGGTAAGGCAACTATTGGTCCGATACGTAGATCTCAGGGTCTGTCTTGCTAAAACCGAATGTGATGCCCACGAGGTTATTCGCGAGTCAGAAGAGATCCAGCTGGCTATCTGGCGTCATTCAACCGCATTGGTAGAGATGGATCACCGCAACGGGACTATCAATACACTATTCGTAAATTCGGTCAACCACATGTTTGAGCAGCAGACCAAACGGATATCTGCGGGCATCATAGACAGGATCCCTCCTTTGATATGGATGGCACTTTTTGCACTGGTCATCCTTGCGATGTTTGAGGTGGGATTCCTCCTTGGAAAAATGAAAAAGGTCAACTTGCTCCTGATGCTCGTACTTGCTATGGCATTTTCGGCTGTGATCCTGATCATTGTGGACCTCGACAGTGCCAAAGGGACGATCCAAATTAATCACCAGACTATGTTTGACCTGCAGCAGAGACTTCTGCGGAGGATGTAACTATCTTTTGAGATTATATTATAATTTTATTGTAATTTCATCGTGTTTTTAACGATTCAAATATAGCAGGATTATGCTCAAATCAGATGCCCCTGAAACACGCCTCAACAAGGTATGGAATCCCCTGATGCTGGCCCTTGTTTGTATTATTGTATTTGTTATCTCTGTCTTTCCGGAAGCCTGGCACGAGTTGATGTATAGCGTTGCTTACACCTTACTCTTCATCTCAGCCGTAATGACTATTAGCAGGAAACGTGGGTTGTGGCTCATCCTCGTTATTATTGCTGTGGGCATGGAATGGATATCTTCTATCCTTGACCTGATCCTGCTGGATGCCATATCGACAGTATTGAATTTCCTCTTTTTTGTATTCATGACAGGCTATTATATCCACCTGATCGCCAGGGCATCGAAGGTGACTCCCAGGGTCATTTTTCAGGCTATCATCGGGTATCTGCTTCTGGGTCTGGTTTTCTCCATCCTCATCGGCCTTGCAATTGAGATCAATCCAGCTATGTTCAGTTTTGAATTGATGACGGATGCAGGAAGTCCAGGTCACTTCAGTGATTATATCTACTTTGGATTTGTGACCTTCACAACAACGGGATACGGAGATATTGTACCATTGACACCTTTTGCACGCTCAATATCTATCCTGGTTAGTGTGTGCGGACCGCTATACCTGGCAATTATCATTGCCATGCTGGTTGGAAAATTCGCCAGCCAGAGGGATTAAAACCACCTCACCCCTGCGCCTGTAGATCGTGGCTGTGAGTTAGAATGCCTCTGTGAAGTTAAAGTAAAGACCTGAAGAGTTCTTTCCAATCCCGAAATCAATCCGCATATTCATCCGTGGCTGAAGAGCCAGCCGATAGCCGATTCCTATACTTGGCAGCCAGTCGTTGAACTGGGAGGGATCGTAGCCCACCGAGCCAGCCCCGATCCAGGTCACGATACCATGGGGACTCAACTCATCGGAACCTCTTCTACGGATCGTATTCCGGTATTCGGCAATGATAAACATCGAGGAGCGGTCGCGGTACTGACCCAGGTAGTAGCCCCGCAGGTCGTAAGAGGAACCAAGACTTCCCATATCTGACCAGGGGACGTTATCGGCCCCAAATCTGCCCGAAACCGTCATGGCCAGTACCGAGCCCTCTCTGGCAATCGTCTGGTAGTACCTGAAATCAGCCTGGAAGATCTCATAGGTATAATCTCCACCCAGGTAAGGACCATAGAAGTTCGCCAGTACCTCTGCATAAAAGCCGCTCCACGGACAAACGACGATATCCCGGCTGTCATAGCGTAAAAACAGACCCAGCCCTGAATTAAAAATATTTGTCCCATCCTTCCTTATATAGGGGTCGCGTTCAATCTGTGGCGAGAGATCGGTAGCTATGGTTTGGTTGATATCGAAACTCACACCAATAAATAAATTGTCGAAAAACCTCCAGGCTACTTTAGGCTTAAACCCCCAGGTGGTTTTCACATACTTGGTAGAATCAGTCATTTTGGTAGTATCCCCGGATGTGTA
>CALCGJ010000213.1 GCA_937900965.1 uncultured Bacteroidota bacterium
ACAATGTAAAAGCCGTCGATCAGCCAGAGGACGAATGAGCGACGCTGATAAAGGTAGTTGATTCCCATCGTAAACATCGAAAAGATAATTCCGATAAAGACTCCGAGCCACAGGCCACTGAGCCAGGTAACATCTTCGGGTTTATGCACCAACAATGCGAATCCAAGACCCCATACCATGAATAACATCAGCACAAAGCTTAGTCCGAATGTAACAACCATGCTGCCGGATTTGAGGTATTCATCGGTGAAACCAAGCTCTTTTTGCCAGCGTTTGCCAAAGAGGACAGGGCTGTACCAGAGTGCTCCCAGCACCCAGAAAGCGACCGTTGCAACGATCATAGCCCACCAGTTGTAATCAGGATATTCCATAAAATTATTATTAAAGTTGAGCAAATATAAATGATTTGGAATAAATCTAAACATAAAAAAAGGCCACCCTTACGGGCGACCTTTCCAACAGGTATGAGAAGAATTATTGAACGTAGTCGTAACCCATAATCTGAGCGTCAGTGAAGATGGTCATTCCGGCTGCAGCCATGTCATCGTGAGCCAGCCCGTTGACTCCATAAAGCAGCGATTTAGCATCGTACCCCAGCAACCGCAGGTATGCAGACAGGAAAGAGCTGGTTTGTCCGGTGTAGCAATAATCAACAATGGGTTTGTTGGTTGGCAGCGTTTTCAAGTCAGCAGCAAGTTTCATGGATGCTTTTGGAGTATATTGAATAGCGCCGGGAACATGTCCGAAATCGGAATACTGATCGGCCGGCCAGTAGTTGACGATATAGTAATTTGCAAGGTTGTCAAAAAGCGTCTTGTTGTCAATCTTCGCAGGACCGTATCCCTCAGCCAGCAATGCTGCAATACGGGCTTCCAGGATCTCTGGTCCGGTGGTTTTTCCTGTGGAGAGTACAGGCATATTGCCAACCGGACCTTTGGCGGTGGCGGTTTTCACGAGCTGGGTGGCATACGTATTCCCGATAGCATTCTGCCAGCCAGTGGCAAATACTGCATTCCAGGAGCACATGCCCCACTTCATCGAAAAGACTTTATCGAACCCTGCAATCCGAAGCAGGAGAGCAGCAAACCCTGCGGTTTGACCTGAATAACATACGATAGCAACTTTTTGATAAGGTGTTTGGTCCAATGCGTTAACGTGGGTCAGGATATCGCCCAGTGCCACGTTGTGTGCATTTGCGATATGACCGGTTGCAAAATCGGTGGCCGACCGGATGTCGATAATATACACCTGACCAGTCTGGTTGAGTGTGAACACATCGGTAGCACTGGTGATTGATGGCATGTCAGAGTTTACATAGTCTTTGCCAAGAGGTGAACTGGTTGATTCCAGGAAGGTAGCCAGGATTTCAGACTCATTTACCGCCGGAGTTGGGACTGGATCGTCATCTTTTTTACATGAGGTAACAAAGACAAACGCAAGAAGGATACTCAGGATCCATAAATTTGTTCTTTTCATAGTTTTTAAGGATTTTTGTTAAATGTATTTAATTGATTATCTGATGATTAAATTTTCTCTTATCTGAACCAGGATGTCGGTAATTTACCGTCGACAGTGATTTTTGATGTTGCACCGATCTCCCAGGCGAGCAGATTGTCCTCGAAAAGGTATAGCTCTTTATTAATCAAAGTGCCTCCCTCATTCCTGATGTGGCAGTTGGAAGAACAGGCCTTTCCATCTGTCACCTGTGTCCGGTCTGTCCACCTCAGCAGGTTATGGGGCGTGGTGTAATTGTAAGTGGGGAAAGCATCAAAATTTGCATATTGCGGGACACCATAAACCTCCCAGTTATCAGGAGCAGCCAGGGTACGGCGTACCAGGGCGAATTCAAAGCCTGGTTTGATCTCAGGAATTGGATTTGAGGCAATCTTGAAGTCCATGTATGCGGGGATGCGTGCTCCCTCTCCGTGAATGTGGCAGCTTCCGCAGTTGTTGTAAACCTGGGAATGGCATACCTGGCAGTTAAAATCATTGATGTGCATTGAGTGGTATGTATTATTGGTGGCAATCCCTGAATGGCAGTCATCGCAGGATGGCAGACCGGCATAGGCATACCGTTGTTCCACTTTGTTTCCATCACCATGCAAATCGGTGGATGAATGGCAGTCCACGCAGACAAACCCGGCTTTTGTAAGGTGCACGTCGGCTTTTGTGCCCGGAGAAACCCCCAGGTACGCATGCCCACCACGGGATACATGACAGGTTACACAAACACTGATCATATCCGGCGTTTTGGTGAAAGCATGGCCATTGGGAAGTCCACCACCGCCCATAACCGGCCGAACTACATGGCATTCGCCACAGGAGGCATGACAATGGGCACAGTTCGCATTGTATCCTTCAATCTGATGCTCGGGAAGTTGGTCAAACTCATCCGGGCCATTTAACCCGCTTCGGATGGTTACCTTTCTTTTCTGTCCGGTGCCATGATGTAGGCTGGTTGAAAAGTTCTCTACGATAGCCTGGTGGCACGTACCGCACATCTCGTCAGCAAAAACAGAAGGGTGGGAGATAAAATCGCCGGAGTGTGCGAGATTCTTGTCATCCGTATTATTTGTCCCTTTATGACAACCGGTACATCCAATTTGATAATGCCCCGAAGCCTTGAATGCCAGGTAACCCTCGCCACCCATGAAAACCCTGTCGTAGGGTTCGTAAACAGGAGCGCCGCCGCCGCACCCTCCCGGAGGAGCTGCGGTGTCTGGAGTAAAGACAGCCTGCAGGTGAGCATAGTTTGTATGGCAGCCTTCACAGGAGGCAACCGTCGGAGTATTGGGGTCCGGTTGAGGATCATCACTTTTTTTCTTGCATCCCCCAAGGACGATTAATGCCAGTAATACAGGCATCCACAGAAGTTTTGTTTTTGAAAAAAGCAGCATTATAGACAGTTATTTAGATTGTTTAATTTTTCATGTAAAGGTCTTGTTATTTCAGGTGTTAATAACTTAACAATAGCTGTCACAGGCAGTAAACACAGCTGTCATTCGACATGAAAAAACATGATCTGAATCAGGTTTCTTCTCAATAAACTCTTATATTTGTACTCCAGAACCATGTACTCCAATGGAAATCAAAGAGCAATACACCGGTTGTACGATCAGTCCGCATAAATGCAGATGTTTTGAGATGCTGACAGAAGCTGAGACCAAGCTCATGGAGGCCAAATCGGTGGTTGTGAAATACAAAAAGGGAGAGATCATCTGCAAGCAAGGCAGTTTTGCCTCTCATATAATGTACATGGAGAAGGGACTGGTAAAGGTTTTTATCGACGATAGCGTAAACTCCCTGGTGCTGAAAATCATTCCTGAGGGGAACTTACTTGGACTTTCATCGGTGAGCGATGAAAACAACCGGTTCCAGTATTCGGCAATGGCCTATATCGATACAGAGATCAAACAGATCGATATCAACTATTTTAAGCAACTTCTGACTCAAAATCCAGCCTTTGCGAAAGAGGTCATCGACATTATGGGTGCGAACAGCGCCCAGATCAACGGCCGGTTTTTCTGCCTGACCCATAAACAATCATACGGTCGTCTGGCAGATATCCTCCTTTGCATTTCCGACCGGATCTTCAAAACTGATGAGTTTGTCCTGCCGCTTTCACGCAAGGACCTTGCCGAATTATCGGGAATGAGCTCTGAAACAGTTATCAGGATGCTGAAAAAGTTCCATGACGATGGCTTGATACTTCTTGATGGTAAACGTTTCAAGATTCTTGATTATACAAGGCTGAAGAAAATCAGCGAAACAGGGTAGCAGGTTCAAGGCTCAAGGTTCAAGGTTCAAATTTCATCAGACGAAGTGTCAATCATGCGCAGCCTAAATCAGCCGAAGGCTCCATCAGCCGAAGGCTCTATCAGGCGCAGCCTCCATCAGACGAAGTCTCCATCATGTCAAATCTGTCAGGAATTCCAGAATAGCAGACTAATTGTGCAAGATCGAACTACTCAAAAAAATCAGAAAGGTATAAAAGGAGATATCGCCTTTTGGAACGGAATAGAAGTAATTAAATAAAACGGATTGTCATTTATGAGCAGAATTGAGATTTGTAAATTTTCAGAGCTAAAAGACCGGGAACCAACGCATGCTCTGGTAGAAAATGTTGACCTGGTGGTGATTCGATATGATGATAAAATCTCTGTGCTTTATGGCAGATGCCTCCACCGTGGAGCATTGCTTGCTGATGGGCACATTGATGGAAATAACCTGGTTTGCGGAGTTCATTATTGGGATTACCGTCTCGATACAGGTGTCTCAGAATACAATAACAAAGAGGCTTTGACCAAATTCAACGCTTCTATAGAAGGTGATCAGGTATTTGTCGATGCTGATGAGATCCGGGCATTCGCTTTGGAGTATCCTCAACCATTTAAAAGGGATGAATACCTTGGCAAGTACGCTGATACACATCCGGAACCAACTGAACCATTCAGCGGATACATCAAAGAGCTTGCAACAAACGGGTTAACTAAGATCGGGCATCATGGATTCACAGAACCCATGGGCGTTGACCGTAATACTCTTCCGAAATGGGATGATATCCAGTTTCTGCCTGCTCAACTGGCAAAACGTCCTCTATTAGATGACACAAATGTTTCTTCACAAGTCATCATCGGGAAAAATGCCAGAAAGCCGCTGGTACTCAACATTCCAATCTTTGTTTCTGACATGAGTTTCGGGGCTTTATCACGGGAAGCAAAAATAGCCCTGGCCAAAGGAGCAGAGATGGCCGGCACCGGAATTGCCAGCGGTGAAGGAGGTATGCTACCAGAAGAGCAGGAGAACAACTCAAGGTATTTTTATGAACTGGCTTCAGGGAGATTCGGATTCTCGTGGGAAAAAGTTAAAAAAGCCCAGGCTTTTCACTTCAAAGGCGGACAAGGGGCAAAAACCGGCACAGGCGGGCATCTTCCGGGAAATAAAGTTACAAAAGAAATTGCTGAGGTTAGGGGGCTCAAAGAGGGAGAGCCCGCAATCAGCCCGGCTGCATTTCCTGATCTCATTAGCGTACAGGACTTCGCCGACTTTGCAAAGGATGTCAGGGAAAAAACCGGGGGAATCCCTGTTGGCTTTAAAATTGCAGCTTCGCATGTAGAAAAAGATATTGACTTTGCGCTGAGAGCAGGTGCTGACTATATCATCCTTGACGGAAGGGGTGGTGGAACAGGTGCAGCGCCTTCTATTCTCCGGAACAACATTAACATTCCAACAATTCCTGCACTGGCAAGAGCACGAAAACATCTGGATAGGGTTGGTGCAAAAGATGTTACTCTAATTATTACCGGTGGCTTGCGTATCGCCGAAGATTTTTCAAAAGCTCTGATGCTTGGAGCCGATGCCGTAGCAATTTCAAATTCAGCTCTTCAGGCTATCGGATGTTTGGGAATGAGAGCTTGTCATACCAACAATTGCCCGGTTGGTATTGCAACCCAAAAGGAGAGCCTCAGGCAGCGGATCAAAATTCAAACTTCCGCGAAACAATTAAGTAATTTCCTGATTGCGACAACCGAACTGATGAAAGTCATTTCCCGGGCTTGCGGATATGATGATTTTAAGAAATTCAACCCGGATGACCTGGTGACTTTCAACCGTGATATACACGATCTCACAGGGATACCTTATGCAGGAGTAAAGTAATCTCTGGTGCACCTGAAGGATCAAATTCAGGGTGCTATAGAAGAGGAAAAATAACACCAGTAGCGAGGCCCGCCCGCCTGTTCAGAGACCTCGGGGGCCTGAGGGCCTAAAAAAGAAGCTGCCTCGACTTTAGAGACAGCCCCTTTCTAAAGAAACCTAGTATTTGATGATCTTTTCGGTTTCTGTCAAACCATCAGAAGTTATGCGGATGAAGTAGATTCCCGGAGGTGTGCCATCCAGCGAGAACTCATGTTTCCGCTCGTTTTGCAATTCCTTTGTAAGGACCTTATCACCACGGATCCCATAGATGGTTACAACACTATTTATCCATGGTTGGTCATCTGCAGTCAATTCAATGGTAAATGTCCCGGAAGTCGGATTGGGATATATCCTGAAAAACGATGCTCCGGACTGAGTGAATTCCGGATTGGACACACCACTTTTTTCAGCGGGTTGTGGCTCCGGAAGTACAACAGGAGGTGTTGAACCGGTGTTACACCAGGGTCCGGTCGGAGCAATCCATGCGTAAAAATACCCCCCGGAATGGATAGTTGTTCCGGGTTTAAGCAGGATATTTTGACCGGCAATCAGCGAAGCACAACCATTAGGCTCTATAGTAAAAGTTTCACCATTACCAGCAACGGAAATAGTCTGGGTGGCATCGTAACATTCAATCGCACCACTTGGGATGTTCATATTCTGTAGCTGGACGGTCTCCAGCACATCCACGCCTTCAGCATTTAAAACACTGGATTCGTTCATATCGGGGTGCCAGGTTGCACCACCATCAAGAGTGATCTCCGTGAAGACATCAAAAAAACTATCAATCTGAAATCCACCACCTGCAATGGGCATCGTACTCATTGATCCTGTGGAAGTAGTAGTAGGAGATTGTATGTTATGGTAAATAAAATCGGGAGGCAGTGTACCACCAGACAATTCCAGTTGTACAATTTCTGTTTGAAAATATTCCCTGCCCGCTGAATCCAGCACATGATTAAATAAGAAGAAAGCCTGAAACGGTGCAAAATGGATTATAAATGTTTGCCCGGAATCTAAGGAGAGCTTCAGAGATGCTGATCCGCTAAAAAAGACCGGGGCTATGTTATTTAAAGGTGGAACAGGAACAACATTGTTATAACCTGTTAACTCAAGATCCTGAATCTGGACCATCTCCTCGTCGAAGATGGAAGAGGCATCAGGGATAAAACGGTATTTGACCCCTCCGGGAAGGTTATTGTTCGGCTGTTTTTTACGAACTGCCGGGCATTCAATAATATATTCGATATCTCCGCTCGCACCGCTTGCCTTAGACAAAGCGCCACCCCAGGTCTTCGTATTTGAATTATACGTTGCATTCTCATCGATCGTGCCACCGGCCACGCTTTGATCTTTGTCGTGGGTAATAAGCAGCGAATATTTTCCATCGCCGAGATCGGTGGCTCCTGTTACTGCCACACAATGGCCTTTTCCTCCCTCCCCGGTCCATTCAACCAACAATTCAACATCCTGCCCGTTGTTTATCTCTTTGACCACCTGTGCAATCTGGGATCCGTTTGCTTTATGTGTAGTGATTGGCAGCTTGTTGTTCTTACAATACTCCTTTTTGTTAGGATAGATCACATCCTTATATGTTCCATTACCTGTTGTAGTCCCGAAGGCACCGGCAAGTGCAGGGATCGAGATTTTATTTGCATTCATTCCCAGAGAATTTTTCGTATTCAGCCACTGGAGCGAATTGGAAACACCGGCAGGAACACAGAAGTTCCAGGGACATTCCTGGTTAGGGAAATTATCATGTTTTACAGGGGTTGGATTAACCGCTTCACCTCCAACCTGAATGTCTGCCGGACCCGGACCACCACCACCCGGAGGACCTCCCGTGAAACCCGAATAGATGGTTACCTGGTCGGGAGTGACTGATGCCAACTGGCTCACAACAGGCTGACCAGCTATTGCAGGAGTTAGTGTAAAGCCATAGTTCAGAAGAGTCACCTGAATACCCGAAGGACCAATGGGGAACCAAAACCGTTGTGTCTGCGATAATCCGACGCCTCGTGTGGTGAGAACCGGTATATTTTGGATGACCCAGGTTGGTCCGACTGCAAGATTGAAATAGAGAATAGATGTGCTTCCAATGAACGTAAGATCAGCTGCTCCCCAATCGGAATTGTTCGTAATGGTTCCGTTGTAATCGAAATTAAGCTGGTGAAATACCACTGATTGTCCGTTGACTTGAATGCAGCCGATGAATATCATCAGGCTAAGAAACAGAAGCCTGGCAACAATAGTGGTTTTTTGGATCGTAACTATTTTCATGATAATTTTCTTATTTAATACTGGGATATCTGAACAGGCAGAAACCGGATCAGTAGTCTTTCTCCGGTTATCCCAAAATTAAGAGATAAACCATGTTGCAGGGAGCTGAAAAAACTAAGATCTAGCTTGTTTAAATCAACTCTTTTCCTCCTGAATAAGGAAAAAAAATCAATTTTTATTGACATATGTCAATGACTCGATGTACCTTTGGTTCAATTTAAAAGCATAAAAACCTTGGGCAACAATGGAAAAACAACCTGCTGTGATTGTGGTGTCAAATCTCCTCTCTTAAGTCTTCTTACGCAGAAAGAACTGGATAAAATCGAGGAAAACAAACTGACCATCCTGTATAAAAAAGGAGAGACAATCCGTAAACAGGGGACTTTTATGTCGCATGTAATTTCCGTTAATACAGGTTTAGCAAAGCTTTACCTGGAGGGAATTCAACACCGGAATGCGATAGTCAGGATCGTAAAACCATGCAATTTTATCGGTGGACCTGGTATTTACCTCGATCAGAAACATCATTACACTCTGACTGCATTGGTGGATACAACAGTTTGTTTTATTGAGATGGCTCTCTTTAAGGAGCTCATTGAATCGAACGGTATCTTTTTTAACGCGTTTATGAAAGATTTCAGCCGCAATATCATCTCCATCAATAACCGGCTTCTCTCTCTGACTCAGAAGCAGATGCCGGGCAGGATGGCTGATACATTGCTCTATATAATGGAAGAGATTTTTGATAGACAAACTGTATTTACACTATTCTCACGGCAGGATCTTTCAGAACTTTCAGGAATGTCGAAGGAAAGCGCCATAAAGGTTCTTAGGGAATTTTCTCATGAGGAAATCATCAGGATCAACACCCACGAAATCGAGATCCTCAATCCGGAGGCATTACGAATGATCAGCCGAATCGGCTAAAAAAAATTCTCCATCAGCCGAAGGCTCTACAGCCACTCCCTCAGCGTTTTTCCCGAATGCCGGCAAGCTTCAATGACGATCTTACCGGCGGTAATGGAGTCTTCGAGGGCGTCATGGTGTTTGAACCGGATCTCGAGGTAGGCTGCCAGGTTGGAGAGACCGTAGCCTCGTTGAGAAAATTGTGACCATGTTTTCCGGGCCACTTTGGCAGAGTCGAGCCAATGGACGGGAAAGGGCTTCAACTTATACTTATCATATGCCTTGTGGAAAGCCACACGGTCGAAAGGCATGTGATGGACCACGATGTTGTGTTCGAAAGTCTTTTTGAGGAAAGGATAAATCTGGTAGAACTTTGGGGCACCGGTGATATGATGAGGCCCGATACCATGAACCCGCGTGTTAAAATGGGAGAAGTAATCCTCAGGATCCACATAACTTTTCCAGCTTTCTTCAAGTTTTCCCTCCTCGAACATACCGATACCAACCTGACAGATGCTTCCCGGATTGGAATTGGCAGTCTCAACATCAAGGCTATAGAAGCGGGTGTTTGGCATGGGGTAAAGATAGAAAAAAGGACGAAGGAAGAGGGAAGAAGGAAGAGGAAAAATGTTAGAAGCGAGATCGGTATAAACCGGCGGAAGTTACTATCTTAGTCGGATGAAACATTTTTCGACTATTCTACTACTCGCAATACTGATTGGAAGCCTCTCCGGATGCAAAAAAGATCCCGAAGTTGAGAATTCCTCATCCGAGACACTAATTGGCGGTGAGTTCAATTTCAATCATGGATATAATACACTTTGCCAGACATCCGATGGAGGGTTTGTGATAGCGGCGCCTGTTGGTGACCGCATGATCTACGTAGCGAAACTCAATCTGAATTTTGATGTCATCTGGCAGAAGAGTTTCGGATCGTTGATTTTCGATGTCGGTGGGATCATCGAGTCATCTGATCAAAACTATGTACTGGTTTGCAATTATTATGACACAACTACTCATCCCACCGGGAGATTTATTGACCTGATAAAGATATCCGGTTCAGGAGATCTATTATGGGATAAAAAGTATCGGTTCCGTTATCTGTATGAAAAGGGATTTGCCATTCGGGAAACAGAAGACCAGGGATTCATCATCACTGCCGCACATGATGAATGGGAGGCCCAGGGAGTTCATTTCATCGAGCTTTTAAAAGTCAATTCTGCAGGAGATTCTCTGTGGTCACGCGATTTTCCTGAATACAGGAATACCAATGGACATGATATCCAGATAACGCCCGATAATGGCTTTATTACTGTTGGAGACTTTGTTATTCTGAAAACCGATTCAGAGGGCATAGAACAATGGGGACAAAAGCTGCCTAAAACCAGGTTGACAAATGTCCGTGTTCTCCCCGATGGCTCATATATTGCCTGTGGGGATAAGGTTGTTGGCACCACATCTTCTTCAAACACCCTTGATTTCATTTTAATGAAGTTCGATGCCAATGGAAATGTTTTATGGGAAAAACTGTATGATGTGAACAATCACGACTGGGGTGGAAATCTGTGTCTTGCACCTGATGGAGGATTTGTCTTTAGTGGCACAACCGAATTTGAAACATCGCTGGCTTTGCAGCCGGTTATTTTCAAAACGGATTTCAATGGAAATACCGTTTGGATGAATGGCATAACAGTCGGTAATATATGTGAACCACGTGGACTTGTTTACGCTGATGATCACTACATCTATTATGGTGCCACTACCATAGTGTTTGGATTACAGTATTACCTGATGCTATTAAATTTTACCATATAATCCGGGATTACCGGAAACAGGATTAGTACAATCCAACACGTTTCTTTGCTCGGAGATTCAGAAACACAGAAATACCTGTATATTTGTTATTGGTGAAGCGGGAAGGTTTTTAGATTAAATACCAGGATTTTATGAGAACGATAAGTTGTATTGTATTTTTCGTGGTGTGTGTATTACAGCTAAATGCTCAGCCGACATTTCCAAAACACCTTAGTCAGAATCTGCGGGAGACCAGTATTAATTATGCAAAACAACATGGAATGCCTCTGTGTTTAATGGATGCAGTCGTTGAATACAATGCAGATACGATACCTGTGCTGAAGTTATTTACACAGAATGTTACCATGAAGAACATTGAAACATATACCATAGAGGTTTATTGTTATGACAAGCATAAGCAACCTGTTTATAACAGTTCAACACAAACAAATGTATATGTGGGAAATTCACAGGATTTCAAGCCGTGCCTGTCTGATGTTTATTTCCCGGAAATATATACGCTTGAGGGGTATGACAGTACCACAAAAGTTAAAATATATTTAAAGAAGGTGTTCTTCTGGGATGGAGATATCTGGACTCCAAACGATAAGAAGGTAACATTGATAGAGTCAGGCAGGTTTAACTTTTGATTATTTTTGGTTCACCATTTCAACCCATTAACAATCAAATTCTTTACAAAGAACTCTTTTGCTCAAGACACAAATATACCCTGAAATCCATTCAGTTCATAATTTGTACTCCGACCTCCTGATTCTTCTTGTTTTAAAATTCCTTTTTCCATTAAATCCTTAATGTCCCGTAAGGCTGTGTCAGGAGAGCATTTTGTAATCTTTGCCCATTTAGATGATTTTAGTTTTCCGTCAAAGCCATCCAAAATTTTATTAAGCATCAATCGTTGACGGCTGTTCAATATCGTGTCTTTATGTTTATCCCAAAACTCAGCTTTATAAAGAACTTTCTTTAATGTTTCTTCAGTACTTTCTAATGCCCGGTACAGACAATTAAGAAACCAACTTAACCAGTCTGTTATATCTCCATCTTGATACTGAGTTCTTTGTAATACTTGATAATAAGCTTTCCGTTCTATTAAAATTTGGCTTGAAAGACTATAAAATCGCTGTGGACTATTATCAGAACGGGCAAGCAATAAATCAGAAATAGCTCTGGCAATACGTCCATTTCCATCATCAAATGGATGAATGATGATAAACCAAAAATGTGCAATGGCAGACTTTATTACCGGATCTAATTTAGTATCACTATTAAACCAGGTTAAAAATTCTTCCATCATGTGCCTGACTTGCACTGGGGGGGGGGCCTGGTAATGAACCTTCTCTTTCCCCATTGAACCGGACACGACTTGCATTTCACCGCTCCGATAACAGCCTGTTTCAATTTTATGCATTCCACTTCTGCCTGTCGGGAAAAGAGCTGCGTGCCAACCGAACAGACGTTCATCATCAAGAGGTTGAAGATAATTCTGGGTTGCATCAAGCATCATTTCTACGACTCCTTCAACATACCGGTCGGAAACCACCATGCCGGCATATTCCAATCCTAATTTTCTGGCGATGGATGAGCGTACTTGTTCATAATTGAGCATTTCTCCTTCTATTTCTGAGGATTTTAGCACATCAAGCGTCAGAGTAGAAAGCATGGTTTCTTCTCTGAATGAAAACCCTAACGTACTGATTTGTCCCAAAAGCTTTCCCTGCAGATGACGAACCTTTCCCAATAATACCTGAATCTCTTTTTCATCCCAAAAGAAATCAGGCCAATTGCTGAATCGATAAATGTATTTTGCCATTGTTATCAAATTATACGGCAAATGTACAAAATAATCTCCGCATATTTAAGGGGAATATCGAATTTATTCTCTGCAAAACAATGTTATAAACCTCATAATGAGAAACTTTTAAGACAACCGTGCCTACCGAAATTTCGGAATTTCAAACGGAAAAATCGACATTTCGTATGTATAATTGCGTGTAGAAAAAACAAAACCTCTGTAATCGCTTAATTATTAGCAATATACAGAGGTATGTTGCGGAGAGAATGGGATTCGAACCCATGAACCACTTTTGGCGGTTACACACTTTCCAGGCGTGCGCCTTCGACCACTCGGCCATCTCTCCAGTTGGCAGTTGGCAGTGGGCAGTATGCAGTCAATAATTCACCACGGCTCCACGGCACCATTGCACCACTTTTTCGGGCCACAAAGGTAAACTTTTTTCTAAGATTTTCATACCGTCATCTCACCTCTCAGGGATGTTTGGAGAAGTCTGGATACCTCCTCCCGGGGATACCCTTCACCCAGCAGGTACATCAACTTGGCAACAGCAGATTCGGTGGTGATATCAGCCCCGCCGATCACACCGATTTTTTCCAGTTCAGCGCTTGTCTCATACTTGCCCATCTCAACCGTCCCACCCTTGCATTGGGTGACATTGACTATATGAATTCCCCTGTCGATTTTCTTTTTCAGTAGGTCCAGGAACCAGGGAAAGGTAGGAGCATTTCCGGCACCAAATGTCTCCAGGATAACAGCTTTGAGATCTTTCGTATTCAGTATCGCTTGAACTGCTTCCGGAGTGATCCCGGGATATAATTTCAGGATAGCAACCTGGTTGCAGAGTTCCTGGTGTACCACCAGCCCCCTGAAATTGGGTTTCAGGATCAAATCTCTGCGATATTTGATATGCACGCCAATTTCAGCCAACGGAGGATAATTCACGGAGAGGAATGCTCCGAAATTCTCGGCATTGAACTTGGTTGTCCGGTTTCCACGATATAGCATGTTGTCAAAACATATAGCCACTTCGGGGACAACAGGAAACTCATCTTCCCTGGCTGCTGCAATCTCGATGGCATTGATGAAATTCTCCCGGCCATCGGAACGGATCACGCCAATCGGTAATTGCGAACCGGTCAGGATCACTGGTTTATTCAGGTTTTCCAGCATAAAGCTGAGTGCTGATGCAGTATAGGCCATGGTATCTGAGCCGTGCAGGACGACAAACCCATCATAATTGTCGTACTTTTCCCGGATCACCTCCGCCAGTTTCACCCAGAAGGGAGGAGTCATGTTGGAAGAGTCAAGAAGCGGATCAAGCGACTGAAAATCGAGATGATAATCAAAATTCCTCAATACAGGAAAATGGGTATAGAGATTCCCGAAATCAAATGGTTTCAGCGTCCCGGAACCCGCATCGCGAATCATTCCTATGGTTCCGCCAGTATAGATAATGAGAATTGAAGTTTGTTTTGTCATGTGTCTGAGTGGTGATGTAGTAGTGTAGTGATTATTTTCTGTGGTGCAATGGTGCAGTGGTGCAGTGGTGCAGTGGTGATGAATGAATGAAGTGATCAGATTCTATTCATGTCATACGTCATTCTATTCATGTCATTCGTCATTCTTGTCATTCCTGTCATTAAAAAGGATTTCCAAACATCTCAAACGCACTCCTTGTTGTCACTTCCGCCACCTCTTCTATTGTGATCTTTTTAATTTCCGCTATTTTCTTTGCTATTAACGGAATATATGCCGGTTCATTGCGTTTGCCACGAAATGGGACGGGTGCGAGGAAAGGGGCATCGGTTTCAAGGAGCATCTGATCAAGAGGGATGGCCTCCACAACCTGCTGTAATCCTGAATTTTTAAAAGTGACCACACCGCCGATCCCCAGTTTAAATCCCATGTCAATTGCCCGGTTTGCCTGCTTAATATTCCCACTGAAGCAGTGAAACACCCCGGCTCGCCCCTCCCCAGCCCTCCCCTGAAGGGGAGGGAGCAAGTACCCTTGCGAGCAAAGCGAAGCAAACTTGGATTTAGGGGCTCCCTCACATATCTCCAGGGCAATATCCATTGAATTGCGCGTGTGGATTACGACAGGGAGGTTTAATTCCAGAGCCAGCTCAAGTTGCCTGACAAACACATCCTCCTGTTCTGTTGCATATGTTTTATCCCAGTAAAGATCGATTCCAATCTCACCTATTGCACAATAGCTCTCCGGATTTTCACGTAACTCCATCCTGATCACACCCATCTGTTCACGGTAATCAGCTTTTACAGAAGTGGGGTGCAGGCCCATCATGCCAAAGATCCGATCAGGGTATGCAGCCATTACTGATCTTAGACCCTGGATGCTGGATGAGTCGATATTGGGGAGAAACATGTATTTAACTCCTTCCGAAAGGGCACGGCTTATAACAAGCTCCCGGTCTTCATCAAAGGAATCCAGGTATAGGTGGGTATGTGTATCTGTAAAAATTGTCATAGCGGGAGTAAGCCCCCTTCAGGGGGTTTGGGGGTGATCCAGCATCCAGGATCCAGCATCCAGGATCTCTTTCAGATTAATTTTCTCCATACAATCAAAATGCCCCTTTGGACATGCATCATAGCCCAGCTTGCTGCAGGGACGGCATCGCAAACCAGGAATCCCGATGATCGTGGATAACTGCTTCTTCTCTTCAGGCAGATAGGGATACATCCCGAATTCAGGAATGGTGTTGCCCCAGATGCTGATAATCGGTTTTTTAAGAGCTGCTGCGATATGCATCAGGCCGGTGTCATTCGAGATCACGATGGAAGATTGGGCAATCACTGATGCCGAGCCATTCAGGGGCAGAAGTCCGCAAGCGTTGACCACTGATACGTTACTCTCATGTTGGATCATCCTGCCACGGGCCATATCCTCCTTTCCTCCCAGCAGGATGACTGGCAGCGGCAGCAAATCGCATAGTTCAGCAACCCGATGTGCCGGAAAAATTTTGGTAACATGTTTCGCCCCGATGGCGATGGCAATAAATTTTGCAGGAAGTTCAGGAAAGCGTTGCTGTATATCAACCTGTTCCGAATCCAGAAGGAAGTAGTCAAGGCCCCTCCGGTCGTTTGTCACACCCAGTTTTTCAACAGCTTTGAAGTAACGGTCAACGATATGGATCCCTGGTAGCTTGTCGATGTGTAACGATGTGATCAGCCACTTCTGAAAGTTGAGTTTTGGGAAAGTCGTGGCGGGCCTCCCCAGCTTGAAACGGATGTAATAGGAGCGCAGGTTCTTGTGGAGGTCGATGATGTGATCGAACTGCTCATTCTTCAGCTTTGGGATCAACTCCTGGAAGTTATCTTTGAAAAGGTGGATCTTAGTAATGTAGGGGTTTGACTGCAGGATGGGTATATACTGTTTCTTGGTAAGGTAGTGGATCTCCACATCCGGCATCTGCTCCCTGAAGCAACGAATTACCGGTGTCGTAAGTACGATGTCACCGATGGAGCTGAACCGTATGATGAGAATTTTTTGCATGTCAAATACCCCACCCCTTGATCCCCTCCCCAATTAGGGAGGGGAAAGGAGTAGTTACCTTATAAACGGATTATTCATTTTCTCGTATCCGATCTCTGTCTCGGGACCATGCCCCGAATACACAACAGTATTATCAGGCAAAGTGAAGAGCTTCTCCCGGATGCTATCCATAAGCAGGTCGAAGTCCCCGGTCGGGAAGTCGGTACGACCAATCGAACCCCGGAAAAGGACATCCCCGGAAAGCACGAAACCCTGCTCCTTATTATACAGGCAGCAACTCCCGTCTGCATGTCCGGGAGTATAGAGGACCTTCAACGAGGAATTACCCCAACGGATCATCTCATTATCTTCTAAAAGCCTGCCTGCCTTCGGAATCCGCTCCACCGTGAATCCATAACCAGCTCCGATCTCTTTAGCTCTGAGCAGGAAAGCTTCACTGGCTGGATGGAACTCAGGCAGTATGCCAAACCGATCTTCAATAAAGGTATTCCCAAGGATGTGGTCGATGTGGCAATGGGTGTATATATTGCGGACAAGCTTCAGTGAATTGGTCTCAATGAATTTTTCCAGTTTCTCCTCCTCCCGAAGTTCTGAACAGGCGGCATCTACAATGATCGCCTCATGTGTCTCGTCATAAAGGAGGTAGGTATTCACCATAAAGGGGTTGAAGGCAAAGGTTTTAATCGTTATCATGCAGGAAAATTTAAATCAGGGGCAAAGGTATAAATTTCATCGCCATCGTTGTCATCATTGCACATCATTGCCATGAATTGCACATTTATTGCCATATGGCATCATCACCCCCATCCCCCCATCCCCCCATCACCTCATGACTTCATGACCCGACATACGAATTTTTCCTTTAAATTTACCCCCTGATTCTGCTCGTGCCTCTTTGACCCTTTATGACTGGAAAGAAAACTTACCGGCTTTTACCCTCTCTCTCCCGGATTATAATCCGTCTCTCGTCTCTCGTCCTTCGTCCCTCGTCCCTCGTCTCTCGTCTCTCGTCCCTCGTCCCTCGTCTCTCGTCTCTCGTCCCTCGTCTCTTACCCCTCTTTCTTCTTACCTCTTCCCTCACCTCTCATGCCCAGTTCTATAACGGTTCACAGCTAACATTCGGAAAGAGCAGGGTACAGTATGACGACTTCTTCTGGACCTATTTCAGGTTTGATAAATTTGACACCTATTTTTATCTCAACGGCAGGGAACTGGCCGAATATGCTGCCGAGTATGCCGATCAGCATATCCGGAAGATTGAGATGACGCTTCAATCGGGATTGGAAGATAAAATCCAGTTCATCATTTTCAACAACCTATCCGACCTAAAACAAAGCAATATAGGGCTTTTTGGCGATTGGGATACATACAACACAGGTGGGGTTACCCGGATTTTAGGCGGACGAGTGCTCCTATATTTCGACGGTGATTACGGCCATTTCGAACAGCAGATCAGGGCCGGTATTGCTACTGTGATTCTCAACCAGATGATGTACGGTACCGGCATCGGGGCACAGATCAAGAATAATGCCCTCTTCACTATGCCGGAGTGGTATATGGCCGGCCTGGTTTCCTACATCGGTTCAGGTTGGGATACTGATGTAGATAATATCGTCAGGGATGCTGTGTTAAGTGGCCGTTATGAGAAATTTAACCGCCTCACAGGAAAGGAGGCTGTATGGGCCGGTCAATCCCTCTGGCACTACATCAAGGTCAAGTATGGTGAATCGGCCATTCCCAATATTGTCTATATGGCCAGGATGAGCCGCAATATCGAAAAGGGATTTCTCTATGTGCTTGGCCTTCCGTACAAGACTCTCCTGGACGACTGGCTTGCCTATTATATCCAACTTTATTCCAGCCAGGAGGCGGGGCGCACCAATCCTGATGGCAGATTGCTTAACCGAAGAAATAAACCCAACCGTATATACCGGCAAATGAAGCTTAGTCCGGATGGCCGTTACCTTGCATATGCTACACATGAGCTGGGTGTGTATAAGGTCTTCCTGATGGATATCGAAAGTGGGAAAAAGCATAAAATATTCCGTGGCGGATACAGGCTGGAAGATCACTCTGATTATAGCTTTCCAATCCTGGCCTGGCATCCCTCGGGAGAGATTCTGGCGATCCTGGCTGAACGGAAGGGTGAAAGCTGGCTCTATTTCTACGACCTTGAGGAGCGAAGGAAAGAGTACCAGGTCCTCTATAATCTCCAGAAGATCCTTGATATCAGCTACTCAGGTGATGGGAGGCTCCTGGCTATGTCGGCTGTACAGAAAGGGCAGTCTGATCTCTTCGTTTTCGACATCGCCGCCGGTTCGAATGAGCAGTTGACCAACGACATCTATGACGATTTCTCTCCCCGCTTTATGCCAGGCTCATCGGAGATCATCTTCTCCTCAAACCGGGTTAGTGATACGGTTCGGTTTTATGAGAAAGTAAATATCGATAAGCTCACGTTTAACAACGATATCTTTATTTATAAGTACCAGGCCAGGAGTCCGATTTTAAAACGTATCACCAATACGCCATTAGCCAATGAAATCCAGCCTTTCCCTTACGCAGATAACTTTCTGTGCTACCTGAGTGATGCCAACGGAATTTACAATCGCTATGTTGCACGGTTCGATTCGGCTATCGCTTTCATCGATACCGCTACCCACTACCGATATTTCACCAATGCCTTTCCGGTGACCAATTACAAACGAAGTATCGTGGAGCAGGATATCTCCATCCCGACGGCACGCATTGGGGAGGTGATGAAGGGGGAGCAGAATTCCCGGATGTATTTGATTGACCTGCTCAGACCGTCGCATCTCTCAGCAGCTTTGCTGGAGCCTACAAATTTCATGGCCAGGGAGATGCGTGAGGCTGAGATCGAAGAGGCGATAGGCAACGGTGATACCATAGCACTTCTTCAGCAAGAGATAAAACCAGAACAGAAGAGTCATTTTCGCACGGTGAGATTAAACGACGTGATTGGAAAGACGGGTGAGGATAGTGAAAAGGATAGCCTCTACCTGCAGAGGATCCGGCAACAATACGGAATTGTTAGTCCCGTTGCAGACACGACCGGAATTATTGCACTACTCATTCCCGCTGCCCCGGATTCAGTGAGCAAGTATAAAAAGGCTAAAGCGCTGAATTACAATGTGGAATATTCAATTGATGAGATGGTCACCCAGATCGACTTCACCTACCTCAACACTTCTTATCAGCCGTTTGGCGGTGGATCCCAACCCACATTTATCAATCCTGGAATTAATGTGCTCTTCATGCTTGGCGTCACCGACCTGATGGAGGATTACCGGTTAAACGGGGGTGTACGCATCAACTTCGACCTGGTAAACAACGAGTACATATTCAGCTACAGCAATCTCAAGCGCCGGCTTGATCACCAAATTCTCTATCATAGGGTGGGTGTGGATGAATACGGGAACTATTCCTACATCCGCCATAAGGTCAATGAGCTCTATTACATTGCTACCTATCCGTTAACCCCGGTATTAAGCATCCGGGGAACTGCTTCGATCAGGTACGATCGGGCCGTCTATCTCTCTACAGATCAGTTGAATCTGCAGGAGCCCGATATCCACAAAGTATGGGGAAGTATCAAAGGGGAAATCACATATGACAACACCCGCAACTTCGGGGTGAACCTCTACTATGGGACTCGCTACAAAATCTTCGGCGAATATTACCAGTTGGTAAACCGGAGTGGTACCAGCGTGATCGTACTGGGGCTCGATTTCCGCCACTATCAGAAGATCCACAGAACCATGATATGGGCTAACAGGATAGCAGCCAGCACCTCTTTCGGGAGCAACAAGCTGGTCTATTATATGGGAGGAGTCGACAATTGGTTATGGCCCAGATTTGACCTCAATACCCCGGTAGCATTTGATCAAAACTACGTTTTCCAGACCCTGGCTACCAATATGCGGGGGTTCAATCAGAACATCCGCAACGGGAATAGCTTCTTTGTAATCAACAGTGAGATCAGGATGCCGGTATTTCGTTACTTTTTCAACAGGCCAATTCGTTCCGATTTCCTCAACAACTTCCAGATTGTGGTGTTTGGAGACCTGGGAACAGCCTGGACGGGGGCAAGTCCATGGTCGAAAGATAACCAGCTGTTCCGGAAGTATATTTACCGCAACCCACTCTTCATTCAGGTGGAGATGATCAAAGATCCGCTGGTGGGTGGATTCGGTGGAGGCCTCCGGACGAGGCTCCTTGGGTACTTCATCCGGGCCGATCTCGCCTGGGGGGTGGAAGACGGGCGAATCAGAAAACCGATTTTTTATTTCTCATTAAGCCTGGATTTTTTGCATGAAACCCATCGACAAACCTATTCTGAACTTTATCCTTCAACATCATGTGCTGAGCCTGGGCATCAGCAAGGATAATATTCCCTGGTGTTGCTCCTGCTTTTATTGTTACTTACCAGATCAGAACCTTTTTGTTATTACTTCGGATCCCGATACCCGGCATATTCAGGATTTCCTGACCGGAGATGAGGGGCTGGTGGCAGGGACAATTGCCCTGGAGACCAAAGTCACCGGCAAGATTCGTGGAATCCAGTTTGCCGGACCAATGCATAAACTGACAGGGGTAGAGCTTAAGATTGCCAAAAAGGAATACGTCAAAGTCTTTCCCATTGCACGACTGGCGAAACTGTACCTCTGGGGGATAGAACCCACCATTCTCAAGCTAACGGATAACAGGTTGGGCTTCGGAAAGAAGCTGGTATGGCGGGCTCCGGAATAACTATCAGAAAATGAGCGAATTAACTTAATTTACAAAGAGATTAAGACTTATCACGACCTAAAATTTTTGCAGTCAAACAATTAGGCTTCTGCCCCCGGTTTCTGTTAATAAGTATTCCCTTCAAAAACATTACTTCGTAGTATATTGCACTTGGAAATATTCTCCCCGGGATTTTTTTCTAACATATTGCAGACTAGTTAATTCAATTAGGTTAACCAACGTAAACAGGGTAGTAAATGGAAGAGGCTCCAATCGTTAATGCGCAACAGCAAACGGAGATAACCTACTATAACGAGGTATTAAACAAGCGAATACGACCGAAGGTCACGATAGAAGATCTGGAGACGAAGGATGAGTGGGAATCGACTGAGAAGAGTGAGCCTGTTCTGAATAAATATTCATTTGAAGAAGTTGTTGTAAAATCGACAGAATATTTTAAAGGTGATAATCTGGCCGCTAATGTATGGGCCAATAAATATGCATTGAAGGATTCGGAGGGGAACCTCTATGAGTTGACTCCTGATGACATGCATCGCCGCATCGCAAAAGAGATAGCCAGGATCGAAAATCGGTATCCGAATCCAATGGGTGAAGAGGAGGTCTTTGAGTTACTGCGGAATTTTCGGTACATCGTTCCCCAGGGGAGCCCGATGGCCGGCATCGGAAACAACTTCCAGATTGGCTCTCTCTCCAATTGTTTTGTAATCGGCAATGATGGATTGGCAGATTCCTATGGAGGAATCATGAAGACCGATGAGGAGCAAGTACAGCTGATGAAGCGCAGGGGCGGGGTTGGACACGATCTCTCTCATATCCGGCCAAAACATACAATGGTCAAAAACAGCGCCCTTACATCCACAGGTATTGTTCCCTTCATGGAACGTTATTCGAATTCAACCCGTGAAGTTGCCCAGGAGGGGAGAAGAGGAGCCCTGATGCTCAGCATCTCCATTGTTCACCCGGATGCCCGACATTTCATTGATGCCAAAATGGAGGCCGGAAAAGTCACAGGAGCAAATATCTCAGTAAAGATCACCGACGATTTCATGAAAGCGGTAATCGAAGACGGGGAGTTCATACAGCAATACCCGGTTGATGCCAAAGAACCGGTGTTCAGGAAGAGCGTAAGAGCCCGCGATCTCTGGGAGAAAATTGTGCACAATGCATGGAAATCAGCCGAACCCGGGATCCTTTTCTGGGATACGATCCGCAGGGAATCACTTCCAGATTGTTATGCGGACCTGGGATTCAAAACGGTTTCAACCAACCCCTGCGGCGAGATACCTTTGTGCCCTTATGACTCCTGCCGCCTGCTGGCGATCAACCTGTACAGTTACGTAGAGAATCCTTTTACCAAAGACGCCTATTTCAATTCCGGCCTCTTTATCGAACATGTCCATAAAGCTCAGCGGATCATGGATGACCTCATAGACCTGGAGCTTGAAAAAATTGAGAGAATTCTTCAAAAGATCGAAACAGATCCGGAGATTGAGGTGATCAAGTCCCGTGAACGGAACTTGTGGCTCAATATCCAGGAGAAAGCGAAACAGGGAAGACGGACAGGTTTCGGCATCACTGCTGAAGGAGACATGCTGGCAGCATTGGGAACACGTTACGGTTCCGATGAAGCTATCGATTTCTCCGTGGAAGTACATAAAATCCTTTCCATTGAGGCCTATCGTTCCTCTGTCATTATGGCAAGGGAGAGAGGCCCTTTCCCACTGTATGATTCTGAACGGGAGATACACAACCCTTTCGTTAAACGGATCCGCGAATCCGCCCCCGATGTATATGACGACATGGTTAAACACGGACGACGCAATATCGCCATGTTAACCATTGCTCCCACAGGATCTGTCAGTATCCTGACCCAGACAACATCAGGTTTGGAACCGGTCTTTGCCCTCAGCTACAAACGGCGCCGCAAAGTCAATCCCAACGATAAAAATGTAGTCGTCACCTTCACCGACGAGGTAGGAGATACCTGGGAAGAGTACAATGTGTTTCATCACAAGTTCACCACGTGGCTCGAGACAAATGGGTATAAAATGGAGGATGTACTTCACATCAGTGATGAACAGCTGAAGGAGATTATCCAGAAGTCTCCCTTCCACCGGGCAACTGCTAACGATATCGACTGGGTTGCCAAGGTTAAGATGCAGGGGGCCGTTCAGAAATGGGTAGATCATTCCATAAGTGTCACTGTAAATGTCCCGGCTCATACTCCTAAGGAAACAATCAGTGCAATCTACGAGACAGCCTGGAAAAGTGGCTGCAAGGGGATGACCGTCTACCGCGATGGTTCCAGGGCAGGTGTGCTGGTCAACAACGACTCCACAAAAGATAAAGCAGAGGCCAACGAATTTCGGGAGACCCGTGCTCCACACCGGCCTGAAAAGCTGGATGCTGAAATCGTCCGGTTTCAGAACGACAAAGAAAAATGGATAGCAGTTGTAGGTTTGCTCGATGGCCGGCCTTATGAGATCTTCACAGGGCATGCCGACGATTTCTGGATTCCCACATGGGTACAAAAAGGGTGGATCGTCAAGAACCGTCCCGAAGGCATCAAATCGCGGTATGATTTTCAGTTCGAAGACCGGCAGGGATACAATATTATTATCGAGGGGCTTTCCCGTTCCTTCGACAAGGAGTTTTGGAACTACGCCAAATTGATCTCCGGAATCCTACGCCACGGAATGCCTCTTCCCTTCGTTGTGAACCTCATCTCTAAACTCCACTTTGAAACCGATTCCATCAACACCTGGAAAAATGGAGTGGAACGGGCACTGAAGAAATTCATACCCGATGGGACCAAAGCCGCTGAGCATGACTGTCCGCAGTGTCACGAAAAAGGTGGTCTGGTTTACGAAGAGGGGTGTGTCAGGTGCCGCAACTGCGACTACTCAAAGTGCAGCTAAAGCTGCACTCAAATTTCAAGACCCAAACTCCAAGTTCCAAATCTCAAGTATCAAATAATCACCAATACACAATGTTCGAAAATCCAAACATTTCGTAATAGTTTTTTTTGGAATTTGGTGCTTGGGATTTGGGACTTGGAATTTAAAACTGTTTCTTGTGGTAATCAAACGTCTGGTTATCACAAAATTTCTTGATCTTTCCGGCTATAAACAGGAATGCATCCAGTTTGTGCTTCCTGAACCAGGCAATGGCAGCCGGTTGTCCCTTACAGGCATCAGCGAATACAATCAGGAACAGGTGTTTGTTCGTTTTCAGCCATTTGTACGCTTTTGGGTCTTCTGAAGTTATCGCGCTGTCGAGTGCTGCCAGGTGAAGAAATTGATTGGCCATCAGCCAGGAGAAGGCTTCATCGCTGCCCCGCATGGCATGGGATAATGCAGCCACTTCAGGATAGCCATTCCGGATCAACCAATCCACAATCTTCTGATTCCCCTCAAAGGTCTCTCCGAATGCCAGCCATATTTTAGCGGGAAAATAAAACGTCATATTCGTACCATTTTCTTGCTCTTATCCACCCCTAAATCCCCT